>JAAOZX010000481.1 GCA_012274225.1 Comamonadaceae bacterium
CAACGTGATCCGCACCGTGGCGGACCTGTACCGCCTCGGCCTGAACGCGCTCGCCAGCCTCGAGCGGATGGCTGAGAAGTCGGCGCAGAACGTGCTGGTGGCGCTGGAACAATCCAAGCACACCACCTTGCCGCGCTTCCTGTTCGGCCTGGGCATCCGCCATGTGGGCGAGTCCACTGCCCGTGACCTGGCGCGCCACTTCGGCGGCCTCGACGCGATCATGGGTGCCAGCGTGGACGATCTCCTCGAGGTGGCCGACGTGGGGCCCGTTGTCGCCGAAAGCATCCACACCTTCTTCCAGCAGCCGCACAACCGCGAGGTGGTGGAACAGCTGCGCGCCTGTGGCGTTACCTGGCCCGAGGGCGCGCCGGCCGAACGCGCGTCCAGGCCGCTAGCCGGCAAGACCATCGTGCTGACCGGCACCCTGCGCACGCTCAGCCGCGACGAAGCCAAAGACCTGCTGGAGGCTGCCGGCGCCAAGGTGGCCGGTTCAGTGAGCAAGAAGACCGACTACGTCATTGCCGGCGCCGAGGCCGGCAGCAAACTGGACAAGGCGCGCGAGCTGGGTGTGACGTTGCTCGACGAAGATGGGCTGCGCGCGCTGCTGGACGGCGGTTGAAAACCTAGCGGGGCGGGTGTTCCGGTCGCAGCCAGAGCCAGGTCGCCACGCTTGCCATCACGGCAATCGCGGTAAGCGGCACCCACAGCGGCCGAACGATGATCAGCATGATGACGGCGCCGCCGGCCATCATGAGGCTGGCGGTCCACTTGGCCGAGCGCCGCACCACGCCACCGTGGTGCCACTCCCGGATGTAGGGACCCATGGTCGGATGCTGTTCGAGCCAGCGCGACAACCGCGGTGAGCTGCGCGCGGCGGCCCAGGCGGCCAGCAGGACGAAGGGCACCGTCGGCATGATGGGCACGAACGCGCCGATGATGCCCAGCGCCAGGCTCAGCACCGCCACGCCCTTCAGGAGCCAGCGCACCGGACGCGACAGGACCCGCAGGGGTTGATCGGCGGGATCGGGCGAGGGCGGTGCGGGCATGAACGATTGTGCCAACGCCGGTATGCTAGCGGTCATGACAGTCCGAGAAATCCTGAAGATGGGCGACGCGCGCCTGTTGCGCGTGGCCCAGCCCGTGACCGAATTCGACAGCGACGAGATCCACCGGTTGGTGTCCGACATGTTCGACACCATGCGTGCCGCCGACGGCGCCGGCCTGGCCGCGCCACAGATCGGTGTCGACCTGCAGTTGGTGATCTTCGGAACCGAAGCGGCGAACCCGCGCTACCCCGACGCGCCGCCGGTGCCGCGCACTGTGTTGCTGAACCCGGTCGTCACGCCGCTGGGCAGCGACGAGGAGGATGGCTGGGAAGGGTGTCTGTCGGTGCCGGGGCTGCGCGCAGTGGTGCCGCGCTGGTCACGCATCCGCTACACCGGCTTCGATCAGTTCGGCGACGCCATCGATCGCACCGCGGAGGGCTTCCATGCCCGCGTGGTGCAGCACGAGTGCGATCACCTGGCGGGCAGGCTTTACCCGATGCGGGTGCGCGACTTCAGCAAGTTCGGCTTCACCGACGTGCTGTTTCCCGGATTGGACGCGGCTCAGGACGATTGAGTCTTCACAAAGGGACCGCGCTGCGTGTTACTCCGCACCGTCTTCAACAAGGTGATCGTCGCGCGAATTTATCAGTGATGATCACTTCTGCAGCTTGGCTTCCTCGACCAGCGCCTTGTAAGCGTAGCCGGCGCCGAAATCCTTGTCGGTGCGGACCACGCCCTTGGCCGTCAGGATGTCCCCGAGCTTGGCTTCCTCGGTGGTCGTGACCAGGATGTCATTGGTCTGGTCGGCGGCAGAGCCGGAGCCATCGCGCAGGTGGACCCAGTTCTTGCCCATGATCCCCGCGTTGTACTTGACAACCTTGCCGCGCACCACCACCGGCTTGTCTTTTAGCGCAGTGGACTTGCTCATGATCTCGGCGACCGTGTAGGCATTGGCGCCCGTGGCCTTGGGCACCTTGGCATCCGGGGCTTCGACGGCCTTGGCCGGCGCGCCGTGCGGCGAAGCGCCTGCTGCGGGTGCGGCCTGCGCAGTCTGCGGGGCGCCGGGCTTGCCAGTGCCCAGCGTGCCGAACACCACCTTGTCGAAAGTCTTCTTGAGCGATTTGCTCTCGAAGTTGTTCATCACCATCGCGTTCTCGACGGTGACCTTGTCGCCCTTCTTGACCCTGGCGGTGGGCACAGCGGCCCAGGTCTCGCCCTGGGCCGTCTTCAGCCGCAGGTAGGTGTAGCTGTCGACGTCCTTGGTCTCCAGCACCTCGCCCGAGACGGAGAGGGCGGCGGCCGCGGGTGCGGGCGCGGCCGGTACCCGCGGGGCGGCGCTCTTGTCGGCGGCCCAGACCCAGGGTGCGGCAGCAAGCAGGCAGATCGCCAGCATTCTTTTCATGGCTATAACTCCTATGGATAACTGCGTTCGAGCATAACGGCAAGGATTGACCCTCACTTGAGCCAAGTCATGCGCCCCGGGCGTTCAGGCTGCCAGCGCCTCCAGCAGCTCGGTTTCGATCTCGATCTGGCGGCGGTTTTGCTGCAGTTCGGGCCCGTCGACGAGAAAGGTATCTTCCACCCGCTCGCCCAGGGTCGAGACCTTGGCCAATTGCAGGTTGATGTGATGCCGCGCCAGCACCCGCGCCACCGAATACAGCAGGCCGACCCGGTCGCTGGCGGAAATGCTGAGCAGCCAGCGCTGGGCCTTTTCGTCGGGCGCAAGTTGCACCCGCGGCGCGACCGGGAAGCTCTTGACCCGACGCGACACCCGGCCCCGGCTGGGCGTCGGCAGCGGGCCGGCCTTCTCGATCGTGTGCTGCAGCTCGGACTCCACCATGCTGACCAGTTCGCGGCTGTGCTCCGGCAGCATCGGGCTCACCACCTGGAAGGTGTCGAGCGCGTAGCCGTTGTTGGCCGTGTGGATCTTGGCGTCCAGGATGCTGAAGCCGGCCTGGTCGAAATAGCCGCAGATGCGCGCAAACAAGTCGGGCTGGTCCGGCGTGTACGCCAGCACCTGCAGGCCCTCGCCGACCGGGGACAGCCGGGCACGCACGATGGCCTTGGCCTTGCCGACGTGGCGCGACAGGTGCCGCGTATGCCACACGATGTCACCCGCTTCATGCCGCATGAAATAGCCCACGTCCAGGGTGTCCCAAAGCTTCTTGTGGGCTTCGAACGGCAGCGCGTACAGGCCCAGTTGCACCAGCGCTTCGCGCTTGCGCGCCTCGATCTCGGCGTGCGGATCCGGCGCGTGGCCGCCCAGCCTGCGCAAGGCGAGGCGGTACAGGTCCTCCAGCAACTTGCCTTTCCAGGCGTTCCAGACCTTGGGACTGGTACCGCGGATGTCGGCCACCGTCAGCAGGTACAGCGCCGTGAGGTAGCGCTCGTTGCCCACCTTGCGCGCAAACGCCGCCACCACGTCCGGGTCGCTCAGGTCTTCCTTCTGGGCGATCCGGCTCATGGTCAGGTGCTCGCGCACCAGGAACTCGATCAGCTTGCAGTCGTCGGTGTCGACCCGGTGCTGGCGGCAGAACACGCGGACCTCGCGCGCGCCCAGCTCCGAATGGTCGGCGCCGCGGCCCTTGGCGATGTCGTGGAACAGCGCCGCCACGTACAACACCCAGGGCTTGTCCCAGCCAGCGGCCAGTTGCGAGCAGAAGGGGTACTCGTGCGCATGCTCGGCGATGAAAAAGCGCCGCACATTGCGCAACACCATCAGGATGTGCTGGTCGACCGTGTACACGTGGAACAGGTCGTGCTGCATCTGTCCCACGATGCGGCGGAACACCCAGAGGTAGCGGCCCAG
>JAAOZX010000482.1 GCA_012274225.1 Comamonadaceae bacterium
CCGAGGCCCGGCCGTCAGTCAGGTCGGGGGACGGGGCTCCACATCCGTCACGTCTGCCAACTTCGGCCGCAGCGCAACGCCATCCGGCCGGCGCGGCGCGGCGCCCTTCCCGGCGTGCCGGTACATCCGCTCGAAACCGCCCCGGGGATCGACGCGGATGATGAACGGCATGACGGGTCGGCCGGTCAGCCGGGCCCAGCCCGCTCGCAGGCTCCACAACGCCAACATGAGGACGAACGCGGCCGCCAGGCTGGCCGCGAACAGCAAACCCGCGGCCAGCAGGAACAGTCGCACGACAAAGTTCATCAAGGTGGGCATCATGGCTCGCACAAAAAGAAGCAAGGGCCGGAGTATGGGCTCCGGCCCTTAGGCGGGGCTTAGGGGCGAGACCGCGCGGCGGCCCTCAGGCGGTCGCCTCTTCCGCCACCGGCCTGGCATTGCCGAAGTGGAACACCCCCGGTTCCCGCACCGGGTCGACGTCCACCGGAATCGCGCTCTTGGGCGGGAACCGCCCTTCGAGGATCAGCTTGGACAGCGGATTCTCGATGCGCTGCTGGATCGCGCGCTTGAGCGGCCGGGCGCCGAACACCGGGTCAAAGCCGACCTTGGCCAACTCCTCGAGCGCTGAGGACGACACCTGCAACGTCAGGTCCATCTTCAGCAGGCGCTGCTCCAGCATACGCAGCTGGATCGCGGCGATCCGCTCGATGTGCTTGGCATCAAGCGAATGGAAGACCACGGTTTCGTCGATGCGGTTCAGGAACTCGGGCCGGAAGTGGTCCTTCAGTTCGCCCCATACCGCTTCCTTCACGTCCTCGTAAGGCTTGCCGACCATGGCCTGGATCATGTGCGAGCCGATGTTACTGGTCATCACGATCACAGTGTTCTTGAAGTCCACGGTCCGGCCATGGCCGTCCGTCAGGCGGCCATCGTCGAGCACCTGCAGCAGCACGTTGAACACGTCGTGGTGGGCCTTCTCGATCTCGTCGAGCAGGATCACGCTGTAGGGCTTGCGCCGCACCGCCTCGGTCAGGTAGCCGCCCTCCTCATAACCCACATAGCCCGGCGGCGCGCCGATCAGTCGTGCCACCGAATGCTTCTCCATGAACTCGCTCATGTCGACGCGAATCAGGTGATCCTCGCTGTCGAACAGGAAGTTGGCCAGCGCTTTGCACAGCTCGGTCTTGCCGACCCCGGTCGGGCCGAGGAACAGGAACGAGCCAGTGGGGCGGTCCGGGTCGGACAAACCCGAGCGCGAGCGACGGATGGCATTGGCCACGGCGCTGATCGCCTCGTCCTGGCCGACCACGCGCTGGTGCAATTTGTCTTCCATCACCAGCAGCTTGTCGCGCTCGCCCTGCATCAGCTTGGACACCGGGATGCCGGTGGCACGGGCCACGACTTCGGCGATTTCTTCGGCGCCGACCATGGTGCGCAGCAACTGCGGCCGCCCGCCTTCCTTGGCGCTCTTGGCCTTGCCCGATTCGGTGGCCTGGGCCTCCTTGAGCCTTTTCTCCAGCTCGGGCAGGCGGCCGTATTGCAGCTCGGCCACCTTGTTGAAGTCACCCTTGCGGGTGAAGTCCTCGATCTGGCGGCGCAGCGAGTCGATCTCTTCCTTGACCTGGGCCGAGCCTTGCGCCTGGGCCTTCTCGGCCTTCCAGATTTCGTCGAGGTCGGCAATTTCCTTCTGCAGTTTGACGATCTCGTCCTGGATCAGCGACAGGCGCTTTTTCGAGGCCTCGTCCTTTTCGCGCTTGACCGCTTCGCGCTCGATCTGCAGTTGGATCAGGCGCCGGTCCAGCTTGTCCATGACCTCGGGCTTGGAGTCGAGTTCGATCTTGATCTTGGACGCCGCCTCGTCGATCAGGTCGATCGCCTTGTCGGGCAGGAAGCGGTCGGTGATGTACCGATGGCTGAGCTCGGCAGCGGCCACGATGGCCGGGTCGGTGATCTCCACGCCGTGGTGGACCTCGTATTTCTCCTGCAGGCCGCGCAGGATGGCGATCGTCGCCTCGACGGTCGGCTCGCCCACCAGGATCTTCTGGAAGCGACGCTCCAGCGCGGCATCTTTTTCGATGTACTTGCGATATTCGTCCAGCGTGGTGGCGCCCACGCAATGGAGCTCGCCGCGCGCCAGCGCCGGCTTGAGCATGTTGCCGGCGTCCATCGCACCCTCGGCCTTGCCGGCGCCCACCATGGTGTGCAGCTCGTCGATGAAGAGGATGGTCTGGCCCTGGTCCTTGGCCAGCTCGTTGAGGACGTTCTTCAGCCGTTCCTCGAATTCGCCCCGGTACTTGGCCCCGGCAAGCAGGGCCGCCATGTCCAGTGACAGCACGCGTTTGTTCTTGAGCGTCTCGGGCACTTCGCCAGCGACGATACGCTGCGCCAGGCCTTCCACGATGGCCGTCTTGCCCACGCCCGGCTCGCCGATCAGCACCGGGTTGTTCTTGGTGCGCCGCTGCAGCACCTGGATCGCGCGGCGAATCTCGTCGTCGCGGCCGATCACCGGATCGAGCTTGCCCATGCGGGCCCGCTCGGTCAGGTCCATGCAGTATTTCTTGAGGGCTTCGCGCTGTCCCTCGGAGTCGGCGTTGTCCACGTTCTGCCCGCCCCGCACGGCCTCAACAGCCACTTCGAGCGACTTGCGCGACAGGCCGTTCTCGCGGGCGATGCGGCCAATGTCCTGTTTGGTGTCGGCCAGCGCGAGCAGGAACAGCTCGCCAGCGATGAACTGGTCGCCGCGTTTGATCGCTTCCTTTTCCGCGGCCTGCAGCAGGTTCACCAGATCGCGGCCGACCTGGACCTGCTCCTGGCCCTGGACCTGGGGCAACTTGTGCATGGCCGACTCGGCCCCCGCCAGCAGGCCCGGCACGTTGACGCCGGCGCGCTGCAACAGCGCGCGCGGGCCGTCTTCCTGCCGCAGCATCGCCACCAGCAGGTGGGGCGGCTCAATGTAGGCGTGGTCGTTGCCCAGGGCAAGGGTCTGCGCCTCGCCCAGGGCTTCCTGGAATTTGGTGGTCAGTTTGTCGAGTCTCATTGGATGGCCTCCGGTCACCGTTTCAGCTTAGGCTGGTCCACACGATTTCAAGGGGCGACGGCCGGCGGCGCGTGCGCCCCACGGTTGACTAAAATCCATCTCATGAAGATCCACCAGCTGTCCGTGACCTACCTTGCCGAGCATGACCGGATCCTGGTGCGCATCAACACGTCTGCAGCCAAGGAAATGCGGCTGTGGCTGACCCGCCGGCTGATGGTCGGCCTGTGGCCACTGTTGAGCAAGCTGCTGACCCAGCACTTGCTGAAGCTGGAAGCGGCGGGCCGCACCCTGGACAGCGCCGATCCCGGGCTGCGCAAGATGCTGGCGGATTTTCGCAAGGAAGAATTTCTGAAGAACGCCGACTTCGAGACGCCCTATCAGGAGCGGCCTCCGGTGCTGGACCAAGGGAACGCGCCGCTGCTGGTTACCGACGTCGATGCCTCGCCCCTGCCAGACGGCCGACTGCGCCTGAGTTTCAACGAGCACCTCAAGGAGGCCGGCGGCGAGCCGCGCAGTTTCCAGGTCGAAATGCAGCCCAAGCTGATGCAAGGGCTCATGCACCTGCTGGAACAGGCCCTGGCGCGAGCGCAGTGGGGTGAGCCATTGGGGTCGCCGGCTGCGGACGACGGCAGCTCGCTCGACGAGAGCCAGACGGCCCGCCGGCCGCGCTACCTCAACTGAAAGCCGCTCAGGTCTTGCCCGGGTCGACCGAAAAACCGGCGATGCGCTTGTACTCGTCGGACAGGCGCCGCAGTTCATCCTGGCTGATCAGGTCGTCGATATGGCGGAACGGTTTGCCGCCGCTCAATTCGTCTACCTTGATATTGATGAAATCCGGCGGCATGGTGCGGTTGGCCTCGACGATCCGGGACGTGGTTGCCAACCTCAAATTTTCGTAAGCCGAGAAGGCCACCGGCGCCGACGGCGCCGTCGCCAGTTGCTGTGCCAGCTCTCTGGCGTCGATGATTGCCTGGGCCGAGCCGTTGGAGCCACGCGGATACATGGGATGCGCCGCGTCGCCCAGCAGGGTCACGCGCTCGAAGGTCCAGCGTGGTACCGGATCCTTGTCCACCATCGGGTATTCGAAGATGCTCCGGGCACCGGTGATCAGCGCCGGTACGTCGAGCCAGTCGAAGCGCCAGTCCTGGAAGATGTCGAGGAAGTCCTCGGGACGGCCGGGCCGGTTCCAGTCGTTCATTGCGTCGCCCTCGCGGCGGATCTCGGCAACCCAGTTCACCAGTTGTCCACCCTTGCCGTCGACGTTGTCGACGATGGGATAGATGACCATCTTGCCGGTTTCGATGGACCCGATCCGAAGATAGCTCTTGCCGGTAAGAATGGGACTGTGCACGGTCACGCCGCGCCAGGTATTGATGCCGCCGAAAGCCAGTCGCTCGCCGGGATAGAACTGGCGCCGCACGGCGGAGTTGACGCCGTCGCAGGCGACGACAGCGTCTGCACGCACCGTATTCGGAGCGCCCGCCGCGTTGTGGAAGCGCAGGTTCACGCCGGCGCTGTCCTGCTCCAGGCCCACGCAGCGCTGATCCGGGTGCACCCGGTCGGCGCCGAGGCGTTCCACCACGGCCCGGTAGAGCACGCCGTGCAGCTTGCCGCGGCGAATACCCAGCTCGGGAAACGAATAGCCCGCATGACGGCCGCGCGCCTCGCGGTAGATGAATTGGCCCCAGCGATTGAAAAAGACGCTCTCGAGGTTCTCGATGCCTTCGGCCTCGAGCTGGGGCGCCACGCCCAGCTGCGTCAACTCACGCATGGCATGGGGCAGCAAGGTGATGCCGACGCCGATTTCGCGGATTTCGGGCACCGCCTCGAAGATTTCGCAGGGCAACCCGTGCCGGTGCAGCGACAAGGCCAGGCTCAGGCCGCCGATGCCGGCGCCCACGATTGCGATGGTCACGGGAGAAGCCGCTCCATTCTCATTCGGCCCGGATGTGCTGGGCCTTGATCAACTCGGCCCAGCGCTCGGCATCGCGTTCGACCAGTTGACGGAATTCCTCGGGTGTGCTGGTGGCCGGATCCATCCCCTGGGCCTCGAAGGAGGTGCGGATTTCCGGCGAAGCCAGGATGTCCTTCAGTTCCTGGTTCAGCCGGTTGACGTAGTCGGCCGGCGTACCCGGCGGTGCGAAGATGCCGTACCACATGTCCACGTTGACGTTGCCGGCGCCGGCTTCGGCAAGGGTCGGCACCTGCGGCAGAAGAGCATGGCGTTTGTCGCTGCCGATGCCCAGCGCGACCAGCCGGCCGACCTTGATCTGCGGCAAGGCCACATGGATGGGCAGGAACATGACGTCGATCTGGCCGCCTAACAGGTCGGTGACGGCCGGCCCGGTGCCGCGGTAGGGGATGTGGGTGAGGAACACGCCGGTGGTCGATTTGAACAGTTCCATCGAGAGGTGATGGGGGGTACCGATACCGGGGCTGCCGTAATTGATCTTGCCGGGGCGACGCTTGGCCGCGGCCACCAGGTCGGCCACGGTCTTGAAGCCGGTCTGCGGATTGGCCACCAGCAGCAATTGGCCCCAACTGGTCAGCGAGACCGGCACCAGGTCCTTGACCGGATCGAACGGCAGATTGGGGTAGAGGCTGCGGTTCATGACCAGCGTATTGACGCTCACCAACAGGGTCGAACCATTCGGCGCGGCACGCACGACGGCCTCGGTGCCGATGTTGCCGGAAGCACCGGCCCGGTTCTCGACGACCACGGCACGGCCGAGCCGCTCGCCCAACCGGGGCCCCACCGTGCGGGCGATCAGGTCGATGCCGGTACCCGGCGTGAACGGCACGATCAGGCGCAGCGTGGTCTGGGCCATTGCCGGCGCAATGGCGGGGGTCTGCGCGGCAACGCCGAAGGTTGCCAGCGCGCCGGCTGCCAGCAGGATGAAGCGCCTCCGAATGGATGCCATGATGGACTCCGCTTTGTGACCAGCGCCAATTGTGGTGGCAGCGGGCGCCATCACCATCCATGGATTCCCTGAACGGGTGGTCCGGCCCTGGCCCCGCTCGAGAAGGCCGGCCCGTTCAGGCATTGTTTCCGGCGATGCCCCAACGCGCCAGTGCAGCATCGTCGCTGACCCGGGCGTCGACCCAGCGGGAGCCGTCCGGCGTCTGCTCCTTCTTCCAGAACGGCGCCTGGGTCTTGAGGTAGTCCATCAGGAACTCGCAGGCCTGGAAGCTCTGGCCGCGATGGGCCGACGTCACCGCCACCAGCACGATCTGGTCGAGTGGCTGCAACAAGCCGATGCGGTGGATGACGCGCACGCCATGGATGTCGAAGCGGCGCTGCGCCTCATCGATCATGGCTTCGATCGACCGCTCCGTCATGCCGGGGTAGTGCTCGAGTTCCATCGAAGCGACCGGCGCGCCGTCGCTGTGATCGCGCACCGTGCCGACGAAGGCACACACGGCGCCGACCCGCGGATCGTTGCGGCGCAGCGTGTCGATCTCGTCGGCGAGATTGAAATCGCGGGCCTGGATCGCAACGCGCGAGATCACGCTAGCCTCCGGTCACGGGCGGAAAGAAAGCCACTTCGCCGCCCTCGCGCAGCAGCGCCGATTCCTCGCTCATCACCTGGTCCAATGCGACCCGCACCGCCTTGCCGCGCGCCAGGCTCTGGGCATAGGCGCCACCGCGGGCCGCCAGTTCGTCACGCAGCGCGGCGAGGTCGCGGGCCGAAGTCTCAACGGTCTCGCCGCTGCGCCCCAGGGCTTCACGCACCGAGGCGAAATAGCGCACCGATATCTTCATTGGACGAGCTCCGCCAGCGCGATGAAACGAACGACGTCGCCCCGGGCGATGACCTGGCCCGGCGGGTTGTCGACGAGGCCATCGGCCCAAACCGCCGAGCTGAGGACACCTGAGCTCTGGTTGTCAAACAGCTCCAGCGTGCCGTCCGGCCTGCGTCGCGCGCGCAGGAACTCGCGCCGCCGGTCGGGGCGAGGCCATTCGAAGTCCGCCCGCAAGTGGGCTTGCGGCGCGGTCCATCGGTTGGCGCCCTGGAGCTTGAGCAGGAAAGGCCGAACCAGCAGCAGGAAAGTGACAAAGCTGGAGACCGGGTTGCCGGGCAGGCCCATGAAATGGGCAGTGCGCACCGTGCCATAGGCGAATGGCTTGCCGGGCTTGATCGCGATCTGCCAGAGGTCGAGCGTGCCGAGCGACTGAACGGCCGGCTTGACGTGATCCTCCTCGCCCACCGATACCCCGCCGCTGGTGAGGATCAAGTCATGGTCGCGTGCCGCCTGGTCGAGCGCCGCAATGGTGGGCTCGCGCCGATCCGGCACGATGCCGAAATCGGTCACCTGGCACCCGAGCCGACGCAGCAGGGCCTGCAGGAAGAAACGGTTGGAGTTGTAGATGGCCCCCGGTCGCATCTGGTCCGGCGGCACCTCACCCGGCATCACCAACTCGTCGCCGGTCGAGAACAAGGCCACCCGTGGCCGCGGGGCCACCGGCAACCGGTCCATGCCGATGCTTGCTGCCAGCCCGAGCGCCGCCGGTCCGAGCCGCTCGCCGCGCGCCAGCACCACGGCGCCGCGCGCGACGTCTTCGCCACTGCGGCGAATCCACTGGCCGGGCGTTGGCACGCGCATGATGCGCACGGCGTGGTCACCTGCGGCCTCGGTCTCCTCCTGCATCACGACCGCGTCGGCGCCGTCGGGAATGGGCGCGCCGGTGAAAACCCGGGCGGCACTGCCGGGCGCGAGCGGTGCCGCAGCGCTGCCGGCGGGAATGCGCTGCGTCACCGGCAGCGTCACGCCCTCATCGGCGATCTCGCTGCTGCGCACCGCGTAGCCATCCATGGAAGTGTTGTCGTGCGGCGGCACCTGCAACGCGGACACCAGGTCGCGCGACAGCATCCGGCCATCCGCATCGAATGTGGAAACGCTTTCGACGCCGGCCAGCGGTTGCGCATGGCCCAGCAATTCGGCCAGCGCGTCGTCCAGGCTGCGCAAGGCGGGTCTTGATGGCTTGGCATTCATGCGAATATTTCCGGCCGGTACTCGAACCGGTCCTGATTGTCGATGAGCCACTGTCCCACGCTCTGGGCATCATTCAAATCCAGCACCGGCCGCAGGGTGGACTCGGGCAGGCGCTGGGGTGCGTCGGTGGCGATTGCGACGATGAAATCGTCGTTGCGATACAGCGCCGGTTTGCCCGCGTCCGCGCGCCAGACTTCGATCTTGAGCAGATTGCTGTCCTTGAAACCCTCGACCAGGACCCAATCCACGCCTTCGTAGAGCTCGGCGATCAGCTGATGCACCGTGAGCTGCGCCGGGCGCTCGAATTCGCGGATCAATGCCAGCCGCTGACTCGACGCGACCACCACCTCGAAAGCGCCGGCCTCCCGGTGGCGCCAGGTGTCCTTGCCCGGGTAATCGATGTCGAACTTGTGATGGGCGTGCTTGACCACCGAGACCCGCAGCCCGCGCAGCTTGAACGCAGGGATCAGGCTCTCCACCAAGGTGGTCTTGCCCGAGCCTGAGAATCCAGCGAATCCGACAACCTTCATCGCGAGTCAGCCGCAGTGGCTGGCAATGAATCCCTTGACGGCCTGCACGTCCACCGGCAGGACGGTCACGTGCTTGGGCAGGCGCTCGATCCCCGCGAACCGGGCGGGACGCTCCGGCTCGCGGCCCAGCGCCTCGACGATGGTCGCGGCAAACTTGATCGGCAAGGCGGTCTCCAGGACGATCATGGGAGTGCCCGGCGCAAGGTGCTGGCGCCCCACCCTCAGGCCGTCGGCGGTGTGGGTATCGATCATGATTGCGAAACGCTGCCAGGTGTCGCGGATCGTGGCCACCCGATCGGCATGGGTGCTCTTGCCGGACACGAAACCATAGCGGGCGGCAGCCTGGCGAAACGCCGGGTCGCCGCTCAGGTCGAACTGCCCGCAGCGAGCCAGTTGCTCGCCAAAGAGCTGGCGGACCCGGGTGCCGTCCCGGCCCAGCAGGTCATAGACGAAGCGCTCGAAGTTGCTGGCCTTGCTGATGTCCATCGACGGACTGGAGGTCTCGTGGGTATCGGCGCTGGAACGGACCCGGTAGACGCCGGTGCGGAAGAACTCCTCGAGCACGTCGTTCTCGTTGGTCGCCAGTACCAGGCGAGCGATCGGCAGGCCCATCATGCGGGCCACGTGGCCGGCACAGATGTTGCCGAAGTTGCCCGAGGGAACGGCAAAGCTGACCTTCCTCACTCCCTCCCCCGCCGGGAAAGGGCTGGGGTGGGCGCTTGGTCCCGCCCCATCTGGAATCGTCGCCTGGAAGTAGCCGGCGAAGTAATACACCACCTGCGCCAGCAACCGGGCCCAGTTGATCGAGTTGACGGTTCCGATCCGATACTTGCGCTTGAAATCGAGGTCGTTGGACACCGCCTTGACGATGTCCTGGCAGTCGTCGAACACGCCTTCGATCGCCAGATTGTGGATGTTGGGGTCGCGCAGGCTGAACATCTGAGCCTGCTGGAACGGGCTCATGCGGCCATGCGGCGAAGTCATGAAAACCCGCACGCCCTTCTTGCCGCGCATCGCGTACTCGGCGGCGCTGCCGGTATCGCCCGAGGTCGCGCCCAGGATGTTGAGCTGCTCGCCGCGCCGGGCCAGTTCGTATTCGAACAGGTTTCCCAGCAACTGCATCGCCATGTCCTTAAAGGCCAGCGTCGGGCCGTTGGACAGAGCTTCCAGGAAAAGGCCGTCCTCCAGCTTCTTCAAGGGAACGATTTCATGGCTTCCAAAGACCTCCGCGGTATAGGTCTTGCGGCAAAGCTCGCGCAGGTCGCCGGCCGGGATGTCGTCGATGTACAGCGACAGGATCTCGAACGCGAGGTCCGCATACGGCAAGGTTCGCCATTGGGCCAGGGTCGCGGCGTCGACCCGCGGATAGCGCTCGGGCAGGTAGAGGCCGCCGTCGGGCGCCAGGCCCTCCAGCAGGATCTCGCAAAAATGCTTGCGCGCGTCGTCGCCGCGCGTCGATATGTACTTCATTGCTTGCCCGGCCGCCCGCAGGGCAATGAAGCCTTGCAGGCCGTGGTATTGCGAGACGCAATGGCTCTTCGTGCCGTCCAAGCCTGCGACGGCAGGCCCGGAGCCGCGGCACTCAGCCTCCTCGGGGGGCAGAGAACGCTGTCAACGTGGGGGCTGAGCATGTCAGGCGAGCTCTTCCTTGCGTATCCGCGTGATCGGCGCCAGCACCGTGGGCAGGGCCTGGATCTGCGCCAGCACGTCGTTCATCGTCCCCTCGCGCACGCTGTGGGTCAGGATGATCAGGTCGGTCTGCTTCTCGCCCTCGCCGGCTTCACGCTGCAGCAAGGCGTCGACGCTGATGCCGGCTGCCGCCAGGAGCCCGGTGACCTTGGCCAGCACCCCGGGCTGGTCTGCGACCCGCAGGCGCAGGTAGTAACTGGTCACCACCTCGCTCATCGGCAAGACCTTGGCGTCGCTCATGGCATCGGGCTGGAATGCCAGGTGCGGCACCCGGTGCGCGGCGTCGGCCGTGTGCAGCCGGGTGATGTCCACCAGGTCCGCGATCACCGCGCTGGCCGTGGGCTCGCTGCCCGCGCCTTTGCCGTAGTACAGGGTGGTGCCCACCGCATCGCCCTGCACCATCACCGCGTTCATGGCGCCTTCCACGTTGGCGATCAGGCGCTTGGCCGGCACCAGGGCCGGGTGCACGCGCAGTTCGATGCCGCTGGCGGTACGCTTGGTGATGCCCAGCAGCTTGATGCGGTAACCCAGTTGCTCGGCGTAGCGGATATCCTGCGCCCCGAGCCGGGTGATGCCCTCGACGTAGGCCTTGTCGAACTGCACCGGTACCCCGAACGCGATGGCCGACATGATGGTGGCCTTGTGCGCGGCATCGACGCCTTCGATGTCGAAAGTGGGGTCGGCTTCGGCATAGCCCAGCCGCTGTGCCTCTTTCAGGGCGACGTCGAAGTCGAGCCCCTTGTCACGCATTTCGGAAAGTATGAAGTTGGTGGTGCCGTTGATGATGCCGGCGATCCATTCGATGTTGTTGGCGGTCAGGCCTTCGCGCAGGGCCTTGATGATCGGAATGCCGCCGGCCACCGCCGCCTCGAACGCCACCATCACACCGCGCCGATGCGCGGCGGCGAAAATTTCGGTGCCGTGCACCGCCAGCAGGGCCTTGTTGGCCGTCACGACGTGCTTGCCCGCCTCGATGGCTTCCATGACCAGCTGCCGGGCAATGCCATAACCGCCGATCAGCTCGACGACGATGTCGATCTCGGGATTGGCGATCACGGCGCGCGCATCGCTGACCACCTGGACCTCCGCGCCGACCAGGGCCCGGGCCCGGGCCGTATCGAGGTCTGCCACCATGGTGATTTCGATACCTCGGCCGGCGCGGCGCCGGATCTCTTCCTGGTTGCGCTTCAGGACGTTGAACACGCCGCTGCCCACGGTGCCTGCACCGAGCAGGCCGGCTTGAATGGCTTTCATGTGGTGTGACGCTTCCGGTAGCTTTCGAGGAATTTGGCGATCCGGCCGATGGCTTCGCGCAGGTCGTCCTCGTGCGGCAGGAAGACAATGCGGAAATGGTCCGGCGACGGCCAGTTGAAGCCGGTGCCCTGCACCAGCATCACACGGGTTTCCTGGAGCAGTTCGAGAAAGAACTGGCGGTCGTCGGTGATCGGGTAGACCTTGGGGTCCAGGCGCGGGAATATGTAGAGCGCGGCCGTGGGCTTGACGCAGCTCACCCCGGGAATCGCGGTGATCAGCTCGTAGGCGAGGTCGCGTTGCCGGCGCAGCCGGCCGCCCTCGGCCACCAGTTCGTTGATGCTCTGGTAGCCGCCCAGCGCGGTCTGGATCGCCCACTGGCCCGGCACGTTCGCGCACAGCCGCATGTTCGAGAGCATGTTCAGGCCCTCGATGTAGTCGGCAGCCGGCTTCTTGTCACCCGACACCACCATCCAGCCGGCGCGGTAGCCGCAGGATCGATAGCTCTTCGAGAGGGAATTGAAGGTCAGCGTCAGCACGTCCTCGGACAGGCTGGCGATGGCCGTATGGCGGGCGCCGTCGTACAGCACCTTGTCGTAGACCTCGTCGGCCAGGATCACCAGGTTGTGCTCGCGCGCGA
>JAAOZX010000483.1 GCA_012274225.1 Comamonadaceae bacterium
CATGAAGACCCGGGTGCCCACAGTCACCCTCAGCAACACAGGTTGAACCCACATGGAAGCCGACACCCAAGCGCAGGTAGCTTTTTTTCTGACCGGCAGGCGGCCGAGCGAATACCTGGATGCCGTCGACGGCCTGGACTTGCGTCCGGCGCTGTTTGCGGGCTACCGCGACCTCACGCCATTGCGCTATGACTTCCCGCTGGTGCTGGGCAAGGGGGCCGACGACACCGGCGTGCAGTCGCTGTCGGCGCTGATCGACGCCGCCCTGGCCAAGGTGGCGGCCGGCGCCGACGCCGAGCGCATCCGCAAACACGGGCTGCGGCTCGAGCAGGACATTCGCGCGCTGGTCGCCTCCGGCACCGCCGGGTCGTTCTCCGCCCTGTGGGATATCGCCGCCAACCGGCTCTCGCCGCAAATGGACGCGGCGTTCGAGGACAGCCGCAAGCGCCTGCGCGCCGCCATCAAGATCGACGGCGAACTCGCCGACTGCGACGCGGCCTTGCCGGGTCGCATGTTGCGGCATGTGTGGGGGCTGTCGCAGACTGCAAAAGCGCAACAGTTTCGCAGGAAGATCGACCGGCTGGTCCTGAAACTGTCCGACGTCCTCAAGGCCGAATTCGAAAGATCGGCCGAGGGCATGAGCTCCAAGCGCCTGCAGGCTTCGGTGGGCACCGGTTACGCGCAGGCGTTCGACTTCGACAAGATGGCCGGCCTGCTCGCCAAGACCCAGCGCAAGCACGGCATGCCGGACAGCCGCAAGGCACGCATCAACGACCTGCTGAAGATCCTGAAGACGCAAAGGTTCTTCCCCGGCAGCGATGCCTCGGCCAACAGGGATCCGGCGACGCAGCCCTATCCGATCCTGTTCGATCACTGCGCGGATGCGCTCAAGGCTTATCGCGACCGGCTGCCCAAGTTGCTGGAGCTGGCCAAGTCCCTGGTGGTCGCCGAGCTGGAAACCGAGGGCGAGTACAACCCCGAGCGGCACGATGCGATGTTCGAGGCCTATGGGGCCACCGGTCTGGACACCCAGGAACTGGCGACCTTCCCCGATTACCTGGTCTGCATCGACGCGCAGTCGCTGACGGCGCAGGAGCACGGACGGTTGATGGAGATCCTGTCCTCCGGCTGGCCGATCAAGGTGATGATCCAGGTCGACGATCTGCACGATGAGGCCGGCAGCGGCGAAGGCCAGTTGGCTTCGGGTCTGCGCAGCCGGCAATTGGCCAGCCTGGCGATGGGCCTGAACGACGTGTACGTGCTGCAGTCCAGCAGCTCCAACCTGTTCCAGTACCGCGAGCGCGTGCTCAAGGGCGTGACCTATCCCGGTCCGTCCCTGTTCAGCGTCTATTCGGGCGCCGATGCCAGGAAATCGGGCGTTGCACCTTACCTGATGGCCGCCGCCGCGATGGAGTCACGCGCCTTCCCGGCGTTCACCTACGATCCGTCGGCAGGCAGCAACTGGGCCGACCGGTTCTACCTCGAGGCCAATTCGCAGGTGGAGCGCGACTGGCCGGTCAAGGGTTTCGCCTACGAGGACGAGCAACACCAGAGCGTCAGCGAAGACCTGTCGTTCACGTTGGTCGATTTCCTGGCCAGCGACCGGCGCTACGCCAATCACCTGGCGCGGGTGCCGCGCGAGAAGTGGAATGGCAGCCTGATCCGGGTCGAGGACTCACTGGGTCGCGCGCGCAAGGGCTTGCCTGACAAGGTTCCCAGCCTGTTGATGGTCGATGGCGAGAACCGGCTGCAGAAGGTCATTGTCGACCAGAGCCTGATCCGCCAGGCCGGCCGCTGCCGCGACATGTGGCACAGCCTGCAGGAGCTGGGCGGCGTCAACAACTCGCACGCGCAGAAATTGCTGGCGCGCGAGCAGAAAGCCTGGCAGGAGCAGGCCCAGCAAAGTCAATCGAAGGCCGTGGAGGCAGCGCCGGCGGCAGTCGCGGCGCCGGCGGCCGCCGTTGCCGAAGCCGCTGCAGCAGCGCCGTTCGAAGAGCATTCGCCCGACGAGGCCTACATCGAGACGCCACGCTGCTCCACCTGCAACGAGTGCACGACCATCAACAGCAAGATGTTCGCCTACAACGGCAACCAGCAGGCCTATATCGCCGACGTCAACGCGGGCACCTATGCCCAGTTGGTACAGGCGGCCGAGAGCTGCCAGGTCGCAATCATCCATCCGGGCAAACCGCGCAACCCGAACGAGCCGGGCCTGGAAGACCTCGTCAAGCGGGCCGAAGCTTTCAACTGACGCACCGCTGCGGTCTTGCCGCTGCCCGCGCTCGCGGGCCGGCGGATCTTCTTCGATGACGTGAGTGCGCTGGCGCTGCGCCTCGCGCCCGGGCCGGCGCATCTCGCGCCACAATAGGTCCCCATGAATTTCCGGACCTCCCTGCGGCCACCGGCCGATGCCCGCAGGACCTCCCTGCGGCCACCGGCCGATGCCCGCTGGTGCATGCCGCCATGTTGCCCGACTCATCCACGCGAGTCCGACCATGGACCAGGTTGACGCGATCGTCATCGGCGCCGGCGCGGTGGGCCTCGCCGTTGCGCGCCAG
>JAAOZX010000484.1 GCA_012274225.1 Comamonadaceae bacterium
CGCGCCACCGGGAAACACCGTTGCCGTCAACCGGAACGGCGAGCCGAGGCAGTAGTTGCTTTCTGCGTCGCAAGAAAAAGGCCCCGCGGGGCCTTTTTTGTTGCCGGCGCCCGGTGGCTACCGGCTTTCAGGGTCAACGATCGCCGGCGCCACTTTCGCCCGTGCCAGCGGCAGGGTGACCACGAACTGGCTGCCCAGGTCGGGGCCCGCGCTGCGCGCGACGACCTGGCCCTCGTGCGCGGTGACCAGTTCGCGCACCACGGCCAGGCCGATGCCCAGGCCGCCGGGGCTGAGCTGGGAAGCCCTCGCATCCTGCACGAACAGATCGAAGACATGGGGCAGTGCCTGGGCCGTGATTCCGATGCCGTTGTCGGCGACCGTGATCGAGACCGCATCGCCGGTCACCGCCCCTTGCAGCGTAATCTTGCCGCCTTCGGGCGTGTACTTGCAGGCGTTCCCGAGCAGATTGCCCAGGACCTGCGTCAGGCGCGCGGGGTCGCCCAGCACCTTGATCGCTCCCGACGGCATGACGGTGCTGAATCGATGATGTCGCTCCTCCATCGCCGGGCGGCTGGTCTCGACCGCGAGCTCGATGATGTCGGACAAATCCACCACCGTGCGTTCCAGCCGGAGTTTGCCCGTGCTGATCCGCGAGCCGTCCAGAAGGTCGTTGATCAGCCGCGTTATCTGTGCGACCTGGCCGTTGATCGTCGCCTGCAGTTTGTTGTGCCCCGCCTCGTCGGTGCGGGCACGGCTGAGCATGTGGGTGGCCAGCCGCAGTGGCATCAGCGGGTTGCGCAATTCATGGGCCACCGTCGCGAGGAACGCAATCTGCCGCTTGTACGCAGCCTGAGCCGTCGCCTCCCGGTCCTTGGCCGACAAGGTGGCAAGCACCAGCTGTTCGTTGGCCTCGCGCAGGACCCGCACGTCCGGCGCGGGTTCGGCGCTCGCCCCGGCCGGCACCGCGGCGATGTCGGATGCGAGCAGTTCATCCAGCTTGCGCCTCGCGGCGTCGGCGATCTCCTGCGCATGCAAGGCCGCGAGCACCAGTTGTTCGTTGGCCTCCAGGAGTTCCGCGCCCCGCCTGGCGGCGAAATCCCGCTCGACCTGGGCCAGCTGCTGGCGCAGCCCCGACAGTTCCGATCGCACGCTGTCGGCCTGTCCCTGCAGGCGCGCCAGCACCCCGGTCGCCTTGGCGACCTGTTGCTGCCTGGAAGGGTCATTCACCACATCGGTTCCAGTGGAATCTCACGCATCGACCGAACCGGCCAGGCGGTTCGAGCGGTTGCGCCGGGTCGGCCGCCCGCCCAGCAACCCTTCGTAGTCGTCCAGCATCGGTCCGATCTTGATGCCGCCGTCGTCGATGTCAAAGAGCCGCAGCTCATTGGAATGCGCGCTGTCGCGCACTTTCGCCACGGCCATCACCCGCAACAGCCGGCTGTCCACTTCGATGTAGCGCTGCACGATGATGGCGTCGGTGAGGAATGCCGTGCCGTAGGGGCTGAAGCGCAGGTCGTCGTAGCGGTCTTCCAGTTCCGACGTCATCAGCACGGTGGCGCCGGTGCTGGCCAGCGCCGACACCATGCGCGACAGGGACTCGCGAAAATCCTCGCGAAAGGTCGGGGCCAGCGCCAGCTCGAAGCCGGAAAGCGAATCGATGACGACGCGGGTCGCCTTGAGCCGTCGCACTTCCGCGATCAGCAGGGTCGCGATTTCGTCCACCGACATCCCGGGCGCCCGGGCGTCGATCACGCCGACGCGGCCGCTCGCAATGAGTCCGGCCAGGACCGGGCCGCGCGAGCGGTTGGAGCGCTGCTCGAAGGCTGCGATGACGCCGGTTTCGCCGACGCGGGCGCCTTCCACCAGGAAAGCCGAAGCCATGACGCTCTTGCCGGCGCCGGTCGGGCCGGCCACCAGCAGCGAAAAGCCGCGCGGCAGGCCGCCGCCCATCATCTCGTCCAGGCCGGGCACGCCCATGCTCAGCCGGACAGCGACGGGCGGTACCGCCAGGCCCTTCTGCGGATCGATCAGCTGCGGCGGCGGGAACACCTGGAGTCCGCCGGCGCTGATGCGAAACGTGTGCAGCCCCGCCAGCGTCGCCTGACCGCGCATCTTCACGATCTCCATCTTGCGCACCACGGAGTTGCGATCCACGCTCTGGCGCAGCCAGATCAGGCCATCGGCAACGGTGAAGACCGGGTTCGGGTCGCTTTCGCTGAAGTACTCGCCGATGAGGAAGGTGGTGGCCTGCCAGCTCGTCATCAGCATGCCCAGCTGCTGCACGAATTCCTGCAGGCCGATGAACGACCGGCCGCCTTCCTGGGACAGCACGACCGAGCGGAACGAATCGACGAAGACCAGGCCCGGCCCGTGCTGCTCGACTTCGGCCACCATGCGGGCCAGCACCTTCGAGAGGTCGCCCGTCACGGTTTCCTCCGACAGGTTGATGAACCGGATACAGGTGTTGATCTTGGTGCTGTCGAAGAAATCGAATTGCTGCTGGTAGCGCAGCATCTTCAGCGGGGGCTCGCCCAGCACCGTGAAATAGAGCGCCGGACGCTCGGGCGTGGCCAGCGCGAACATCATCTGGTGCGCCAGCGTGGTCTTGCCGCAGCCGGGCGGCCCGGCGATGACGTTGAACGAGAACTCCGGCAGCCCACCGCCGAGGATCTCGTCGAGTCCCGGCACGCCGGTTGGAAGCTGGTTGATCCTTGCTTTGCCATTAGTCATTTGAAGGTGTCCTGGATGGCGGGACCGCCTGGAGGTGGGACCGTGCTGTCTGCAGCAGCCGCTGGGTGAGCGATTGGCCGATCAGGTTGTTCAGCAGGTCCTGGAAAGTCTGCAAGATTGCGTCATGCGCTGCGGCGGCGTTCGCTTCGGGTTGCAGCGACAGTGCCGCGCGCAACGAGGCGAAGTCCCCGGGCTGAAGCGCGCCCTCGTTCGCCGCCGCCAGCCACGGGTGATCCGGCACCGCCAGATGGACGCTGCGTCTGTAGAGCGCGGCGACGCCGCGGGTGCCCACGATGGGGGACAGCGCGCTATCGATCGCCGTCCAGGCTTCGACGGCCGTGTCCGCGATCTTCCCCGCGTCGGCACCGCTTGCCGCCGCCAGAGATCCAAGATTCTTGACGATATGGGGCTCCTCGCGCCGCGCCAGTGCTCTGACTCCTTCAAAACGCGGCATGGTTTGATTGTGCTCGGTTATCGCAGAGCCGGAGGGGTGGTCGTGTTGTCACCGGTGGATACATCTTGAGTGGGACAGTAGGCGCGTGCAGCACGGCGCCGTCTGTGCGGTAACGAACGTAGCAACTCTATTGCATCACCAGTTGCAGCATATGGCTCGCGCCGTCCAGCGGTACACGCACTTTTCCTTCAGGGGCGGGCCAGGCCGCACCATCCAGGAGCGCGCTCGATACATCGCGACAGCGTTGCGATGGCGAGACCACCCGGATGTCGTAGTGGGTATCGCCCACCTGGACCCTGGCTTGGTAGCCCGGCCACTGGGCCGGAATGCAGGGGTCGATCACCAGGACGGTTGCTTCACGGCGAATACCCAGGATCCCCTCGATCCCGGCCCGGTACATCCAGCCGGCGGCGCCCGTGTACCAGGTCCAGCCGCCCCGACCCACGTGGGGCGCAACCGAATACACGTCGGCGGCGACGACGTAGGGCTCGACTTTGTAGCGCTGCGCCTGCGCCGATGTCTGCGCGTGATTGATGGGATTGAGCAGTCCAAACAATTCCACGGCCTTGCCGCCCTGGCCCAGTTTGGCAAACGCCAGGATGGCCCACATCGCCGCGTGGCTGTACTGGCCACCGTTCTCGCGCAAGCCGGGGGGATAACCTTTGATGTAGCCCGGGTCGCGCTGGGTGTGGTCGAAAGGCGGCGCAAACAGCAGGGCCAGGCCGTCATCGCGTCGGATCAGCCGGTCTTCCAGGGACGCCATCGCCGCTGCGGCGCGCTCGGGATCGGCCGCGCCTGACAGGACGGCCCACGATTGCGCGATCGAATCGATTGCGCATTCGCCGCTGTCCTTCGAGCCGAGCCAGGCGCCGTCGTCGTAGGTGGCACGGCGATACCACTGGCCGTCCCAGGCCTCGCGCTCCAGCGCCTCGCGCAGCGACAGCGCGTGCGCGCGCCAGTGCGCCGCCCGAGCGGCATCACGGCTTTCGGCCAGCGGCGCGAACAGCGTGATCGTCGCCAGCAGCAGCCAGCCGAGCCAGACGCTTTCGCCCTGGCCGCCTTCGCCGACGCGGTTCATGCCGTCGTTCCAGTCGCCGGTGCCGATCAGCGGCAGCCCAAGGCGGCCGGTCAGCGCCAGGCACTGGTCCAATCCGCGCGCGCAGTGTTCGAATAGGCTGGCCGGCTGATCGGCGGCCATCGGCTGGAAGAAGGCATCGTGTTCACCAGGCGCCAGTGGCGGTCCGTCGAGAAACGGCACGACCTCGTCGAGCACCGCCGTGTCGCCCGAGCTGGCGACATAGTTCGCCGCCGCGTAGGCCAGCCACACC
>JAAOZX010000485.1 GCA_012274225.1 Comamonadaceae bacterium
GGTGCGGGCGCTGGCACGGGTGCGGGCGCTGCCACAGGTGCCGGCGCTGGCACCGGTGCGGGCGCTGGCACGGGTGCGGGCGCTGCCACAGGTGCGGGCGCTGCCACAGGTGCGGGCGCTGCCACGGGTGCCGGCGCTGGCACCGGTGCGGGTGCGGGCGCAAGAGCGGGCACCGGCTCCGATGGGGGTATCTGCGTCGGCGGTACGGGCGTAGTGGCGGCGACGGCACGCGTTTCGAATGGGTTGGCATCCGAGCCGCCGCCGCCGCAACCGGCCAGCGTCAGGGCCGCCGCCGCGGCGGTCCCGTTGGTAAATTCTCGTCGCCGTAGTTTCAACCTCTAGTGCTCCGGTGGTTGTTCGCCAAAGACACACGCATGCATTGTTCAAAAAATGAACGCGAGCGACTGGCAATCATTTTCCGGCTCCAACACCCGCGTTGTGGCGGCGCGGCGCGCGACCCCGCTGAAAATGGATGGAGGCCTACCGCTTGGGTAGGCTCAGTCCGACAGGACCCCGTGAGGGCTGTGAGAAATTGCACGCGCCGCCGTGGTCGCCGCGCTGCGCCAAATCAGCGCGACGCGGTGCTCGAGAGCTGCGCTGTCTCGGTCCAGCCGCCGCCCAGCGCACGGTACAGCAGCACCTGGTTCTGCAGTTGCTGCAGCCGGGTCTGCACCACGGCTATTTGCGCGGCGAACAGGGAGCGCTGGCTGTCCAGCAGATCCAGGTAGCTGGCGATGCCATTGTCGTAGCGCAGCTTGGAGAGCCGATAGCGTGCGCCCTCGGCCTCGGCCACCAGAATTTGCGCGCGCAACTGCTCGCCGAACGTGGCGCGGCCGGCAGCGCGTCGGACACCTCGCGGAACGCGGCCTGGATGGCGCGTTCGTACTGCGCGATCGCGATCTCGCGGCCGGCCGTGGCCGATGCCAGGCCGGCGCGATTGCGCCCGGCATCGAAGATCGGCTGCAGCAGTTGCGGCGCTGCGGTCCAGCCCCAGCTGCCGCCCTTGAACAGACCGGAGAGTTCGCCGCTGGCGGTGCCGATACCGGCGGTGAGCGAGATACGCGGAAAGAAGGCGGCCCGCGCTGCGCCGATATTGGCATTGGCCGCTATCAGCTGCTCCTCGGCGGCTCGCACATCCGGCCGGCGCGCGAGCACATCCGACGGTGTGCCTGCAGGCAGGTCGGGCAGGCTCACCGACGCGGTGGTCGCCGCCAGGCCCAGGTCCGGTGGCACCGCTTGCCCCAGCAACAAGGCCAGGGCGTCGAGGTCCGTGGCCTGCTGTCGCGTCAACTGCACCAGGGCGACGCGCGAGCTCTCGACCAGCGATTGAGCCTGGCGGAAGTCCAGCTCCGAGGTCACGCCGTTGTCGAAGCGCAGCTTGGCCAGGCGCAGCGATTCCTCGCGCGTGACCAGGGTCTGGCGGGTCAGCTCGAGCAGTTCCTGGTCGGCCACCAGGCCCAGCCAGCTGGTGGCCACGGTGGCCACCAGGCTGGTTTGCGCGGCCTTGCGCCCTTCCTCGGTGGCGAGGTACTGCGCCAGCGCGGCTTCGCTCAGACTGGCGACGCGCCCGAACAGGTCGACCTCCCATGAGGTGATCGCCAGGCCGGCAGAGTAGACGGTGATGGTGCCGCCGCTGCCGTTGGGCGTGCGCGAGCCGCTGACCACGGCGCCCACGGTGGGCAGCCGGTCGGCACTGCGGATGTCGTACTGCGCGCGCGCCTGCTCGATGTTCAGGATCGCAATGCGCAGGTCACGGTTGTTGCGCAGTGCGATGTCGATGAGTCGCCGCAAGGGTTCGTCGGTGAAGAACTGCTGCCACAGCAGCTCGCTGGCGGTAGTGCCGACGGCGGCGCCAGGGTAAGCCCAGTCGGCGGGCACCGGCGCGGCCGGTCGCTGGTAGGCCGGCATCATCGAACAGCCGGACAGCAGCGCCGCGCCGAGCGCAAGCGCCGCCAGCGACCCGCGCGAAGCAGTGCGGGCCTTCATGGATGGCCTCCTTCGGCCGGCGCCGGGCCATCGAGTTCGTGGCGGTAGATGCGGCGCTGGCGTTCGCTGCCCTTGAAGATGCCGCGCACCACGACAAAGAAGATCGGAACGAAGAACACCGACAGCCCGGTGCCGGTCAGCATGCCGCCCAGCACGCCGGTGCCGATCGCGCGCTGGCTGGCCGAGCCCGCGCCGCTGGCCAGCGCCAGCGGCAGCACCCCCAGGCCGAACGCCATCGACGTCATGATGATCGGCCGGAATCGCAAATGCGCCGCGGCCAGCGCCGCCTCGATCGTGCTCTTGCCCTGGGCCTGCAGGTCCTTGGCGAATTCGATGATCAGGATCGCGTTCTTGGCGGCCAGGCCGATGATGGTGATCAGCCCGACCTGGAAATAAACGTCGTTGGCGTAGCCGCGCAATGTCGTCGACAGCAGCACGCCGAGCACGCCGAGCGGCACGACGAGAATGACCGACAGCGGAATCGACCAGCTCTCGTACAGCGCCGCCAGGCACAGGAACACCGAGAGGATGGCGAAGCCGTACAGGATCATGGCCTGCGAGCCGGCCAGCTTTTCCTCGCGCGACTGGCCAGTCCACTCGTAGCCGAAGCCCTGCGGCAACTGGGCCGCGAGCCGCTCCATCTCGTCCATCGCCGCGCCGGTGCTGTAGCCGGGTGCCGGCGAACCGGAAATGCGCATCGCCGGATAGCCGTTGTAGCGGATGGTCTGCATCGCGCCATTCACCCAGCGGGTGGTCGCGAAGGCCGACAGCGGCACCAATTTGCCCTGCTGGTTGGCGGTGTTGAGCTGCAGGATGTCTTCGGGCTGCATGCGGGCCGGCGCATCGGCCTGCACCACCACCCGCTGCAAGCGGCCGCGGCTCGGGAAATCGTTGATGTAGGCCGATCCCAGGACCGTGGACAGCGTGGCGTTGATCGAGTCGAACGACACGCCCAGCGCGCTGGCCTTGTCGCGATCGATGTCGATCTGCAGTTGCGGCGCGTCCTCCAGCCCATCCGGCCGCACCTGGGTCAGCACCTTGCTCTGGCCCGCCAGTCCGAGCAACTGGTTGCGCGCGGCGATCAGCGCCTCATGGCCCGCGGCGCCGCGGTCCTGCAGCCGGAACGTGACGCCGGAAGCGACACCCAGTTCCGGGATCGGCGGCGGGCTGAGCGGGAAGATGAACGCATCGCGGATGCCCGACAGCGCGCCGAAGGCCCGGCCTGCCAGCGCCTCGGCCGAATGCTCGGGCCCCTTGCGCTGGTCCCAGTCCTTGAGCGTGACGAACGCCAGCGCGGCGTTCTGACCCTGGCCGGAGAAGCTGAAGCCCAGCACGCCGACCATGCTCTGCACCTCGGGCTGCTTGAGGATATAGCCCTCGACCTGCTCGATCACCTTGCGGGTGCGCTCCTGCGTCGCGCCGGGCGGCAACTGCACGTTGATCAGCATGGTGCCCTGGTCTTCGCCCGGCAGGAACGAGGTGGGCAGGCGGGTGTACAGCAGCGCCACGGCGCCGATGACGGCCACATAGATCACCAGGTAGCGGGCGGCGCGGCGCAAGATGCGCGCGACCAGGCTTTCATAGCGCTTGGCGGTATTGGCAAAGCCGCGGTTGAACCAGCCGTAGAAGCCGCCCTTCTCGTGGTGATGGCCGGCCTCGACCTGCTTGAGCAGCGTGGCGCACAGCGCCGGCGTCAGCGACAACGCCATGAAGGCCGAGAATCCGATCGACGACACCATCACCGCCGAGAACTGGCGGTAGATGTTGCCGGTGGAACCGGCGAAGAAGGCCAGCGGCACGAACACCGAGATCAGCACCACCGTCACGCCGACGATCGCGCCCTGGATCTGGCCCATGGCCTTGCGCGTGGCCTCGCGCGGCGGCAGCCCCTCGGTGCTCATGATGCGCTCGACGTTCTCCACCACCACGATGGCGTCGTCCACCACGATGCCGATCACCAGCACCATGCCGAACATGGTCAGCACGTTGATCGAAAAGCCCAGCGCCAGCAGCGCCCCGAAAGTGCCCAGCAGAGCGATCGGCACCACCATGGTCGGGATGACCGTGTAGCGCCAGTTCTGCAGGAACAGGAACATCACCAGGAACACCAGTCCCACCGCCTCCAGCAGCGTGATCACCACCTCCTGGATCGAGATCTTCACGAAGCGCGAGCTGTCGTAGGGAATCTCCCATTTCACCCCGGCCGGGAAGAACTTCGACAACTCCTCCATCCGGGTGCGGATCGCGGCGGCCGTGGCCAGCGCATTGCCGCTGGGCGAGAGCTGCACGCCGATGCCGGTGGAGGGCCTGCCGTTCAGGCGGGCCGAGGTCGCGTAGTTCTGGGCGCCGAGCTCGACCCGGGCCACGTCGCGCAGCCGCACTGTGGAGCCGTCGGTGTTGGCGCGCAGTACGATGTTGCCGAACTGCTCGACCGAGGCCAGTTGGCCGTTCACCACCACGGTGGCGGCGATGCCCTGGCCGCTGGTGTTGGGCAGGTCGCCGATGGCGCCCGAGGAGACCTGCGCATTCTGGGCCCGGATCGCGGCGTTCACCTCCGCCGCCGAGACCCCGTAGCTGACCAGCTTGGCTGGATCGATCCAGATCCGCATCGCCTGCTCGGTGCCGAACAACTGGGCCTGGCCGACGCCGGGTATCCGCTGGATTTCGGGCAACACCGAGCGCGACGCATAGTCGCCCAGCGCCGTCGGCGTGAACTTGGGATCGTCCGAGGACAGGATGGTGAACAGCAGGAAGTTGGTGCGCGACTTGTCCACCCGCACGCCCTGCTGAGTCACCGCCGCCGGCAGGCGCGGCGTGGCGCGCGACAGCCGGTTCTGCACGTCGACCTGGGCCAGGTCCGGGTTGGTGCCCGGCTGGAAGCTCAGCGTGATCTGGCCGGCGCCGTTGGCCTGGCTGACCGACTCCATGTAGATCAGGCCGGGCGAACCGTTCATCTCCTGCTCGATCACGCTGATGACGCTTTCTTCCAGCGTGGTGGCGGAGGCGCCCGGGTAATTGGCGGACACCACGATCGAGGGCGGCGCCACCGGCGGGTACTGGGCGATCGGCAACTGGGTGATGGCAACGCCGCCCATCACGATGATGAAGAGGGCAATGACCCAGGCGAAGATCGGTCGGTCGATGAAGAATCGGGCCATGCGGCGCTCCCCTTACTTCACCGCCGCAGCGGAAGCCGGGGCTGAGGCTGAGGCTGAGGCTGGAGCGGCGCCCGGTGCCGGGACGGGCTGCCACGGCACCGCTTTCACCGGCGCGCCGGGGCGCAGCTTCTGGAATCCGTCCACCATCACCTGCTCGCCGGACTTCAGGCCTTCGAGCACCACCCACTGGCCGCCCTGCTCGCCGCCGATCTTGACCGGGCGCGGGCTGACCTTGCCGTCGGCACCGACCACCATCACCGTGTCACCCTGGGCCGAGCGCGTCACGGCCTGCTGCGGCAACAGCACGGCATTGCCGGCCTGGGCCTGCTCCACCCGCACCCGCACGTAGAGGCCCGGCAACAGCGAGCCGTTGGGATTGGGCACTTCGGCGCGCAGCGTGATCTGGCCGCTGCTGGGATCGACCGTCAGGTCGGAGAACAGCAGGCGCCCCGGATTCGGATATTCGGTGCCGTCTTCCAGCACCACGTGCACCAGCGCGCCGTTGGTGCCGGCCCGCTTGAGCTTGCCGTCGGCCAGCGCGCGGCGCAGGCTGAGAATCTCGCCCGCAGACTGGGTGAAGTTGACGTACAGCGGATTGATCTGCTGGATCAGCGCCAGCGGCGTTGCTTCGCCCTGCCCGACCAGGGCCCCCTCGGTGACCAGCGCGCGGCCGATCCGCCCGCTGATGGGCGCCGTGACGGACGCATAGCCGAGGTTGATCTTCGCGGTCTGCACCGCCGCACGCGAGGCGGCCACGTCGGCCTCGGCCTGCTTTTGCGCCGCCAGCGCCACCGAATATTCCTGCTTGCTGACGGCATTGGCTTCGACCAGAGGCTTGTAGCGCTCGGCCAGGGCGGCGGCCTGCCCCAGATTGGCCTCGGCCCGGGCCTGGGCGGCCTGCGCGCTGGCAACCGCGGCAGCGTAGACCGCGGGGTCGATGCGAAACAGCGGCTGGCCGGCCTTCACGTCCGAGCCTTCGCGAAACAGCCGTTCCTCCACGATGCCGGCGGCGCGGGCGCGCACCTGCGCCACGCGCGAGGCTTCCAGCCGGCCCGGCAGTTCAGTCACCAGCCCGACATCGCCCGGCTTCACGGTGAGCACGCCCACTTCCGGCGGCGGCATGCCGGCGCCCGGCGGCGCACCGGCCTGCTCCTTGCCGCCGCAAGCGCTGAGCAGCAGCGCCAGCGCGACTGCAACGAAGGCGCCGCGAGTGGAAAGGCAAAGGGCAATGCGCTGGTGAATATTCAGGTGAGGCATGGGCTTCCTGGACGTTAGGGGCATGGCGCGGCCACGGGCCGGCCAAAGCGTCGCAGTATACATGCATGGGTGAATGTATACTCGGCCGCATGGCCCGCCGCACCAAGGAAGACGCGCTCGCGACCCGCAACACCTTGCTGGACGCGGCCGAGCGGCTGTTCCAGCAGCAAGGCGTGTCGGGCACCTCGCTGCAGCACATTGCGGCGGCCGCGGGCGCCAGCCGCGGCGCGGTCTACTGGCATTTCAGGGACAAGGCCGACCTCTTCAACGCGATGATGGAGCGGGTCACGCTGCCGATGGAGAACGCGCTGGACCACGCGCGGTCGATCGCGCCGGCCGATCCGCTGCCGCAATTGCGCTCGGCCCTGCTGGCTGCGCTGCAGCGAATCGCGACGGACCCGCAGACCCGGCGGGTGCTCGAAGTCGCCACCCAGAAGGTCGAGTACGTGGATGCCATGGGCAAGGTGCGAGAGCGCCACCTGTGCGCTCGGCAGCAGGCTCTGGTGCAGATGAAGCAAGCCCTGCAGCGCAGCGCCCGCTCGCGCGGGCTGCGCCTGCCGATGCCGGCCCCGGCCGCGGCGCGCGGGCTGCACGCACTGGTCGACGGGCTGATCCAGAATTGGCTGCTCGACCCGGGCTCGTTCGCGCTGGAGCCGGCCGGCCGGCAGGCGATCGATACCTACCTGGCCGGGCTGGGCCTGGGCGGAACCGGGTCCGCGCATCCCACCTCAGGCGGCCGCGCTCGGAGCACGCAGGCGCCGCGCGCGCTCGAGTGAGCGCGCCGCGCCGCGCGGCTCCAGTCCATACATGTCGGCGAAGGCCTCGACGCTGCGACCGCTCGCGTCGAAGGCACGCAGCAGCGCCTCGTCCTTGGCATGGCGCGCCCCGGCTTCGGCCAGTGCCTCATCCAGCAGCGCGTTCGCCGCTTCGTCGCGGCCGCGCACGAGTTGCCCATAGGCCTCGCGCGTCAGGCCCGATTCCCCGAAGGCCTGGATGATGCGCTCGCGCAACTTGGGCCGCAGGTCCTCGCGGCCGCGCGCCTGGCGGCGGCGGAACACTTCGACCAGGGCCTGGTAAACGTGCTCCGGCGCCATCGTTTCCACCGGCTGGCCCTGCAGGTCGTGCCGCTGCCGGCCGGCGGCGACTTCGACCAGATAACGGGTGGAGCGGGTGTGGAAACCCAGCGCCTCCTTGAGCGAATCCCGCTCGAACACATCGGGGTGCGCGGCCAGCAGGTCCTGGAAGATCCCACGCTTGAGCGGCAGGAAAGCCGCGCCGAACAGCTGAGGGTAAAGCCGCGCCAGCTGCTCGAGCACGGGCTGCACGGGCGGCGCACGGTTGCGTTGCGCCGCCTTGACGGACACCGCTTGCGCCCCCGCTGTGGCGACGTCGGAAGGCGCGGCTTGCGCGGCGGTAACGGGTTCGGTCATTTGCAATGCGGGTGGTAGGGACGGGAACGAGAGCCCGCTGTAACAATGGTAGCCGCGGTCCGGCAGACCGGCGAACCCGATCATAATTTGCCGGCTGTTTCCGTGCTTGACGACGCATGCCCCTGACCCACCACATCAACCGGTTGAACGGCGTCGTCGTGTTCGATGTCCAGGGCGAGGCCAGCCTTGAAAGCCTGCACGAACTGATCGATGCCGTGGCGCGCAGCACCCAGGGCGGGGACGACAAACGGGTGCTGGTGAACCTGCTGGCAGTGGATGAGCACCTGAAGTTCACCGACCACTACTCGCTTGGCGAGCAGGTCGCGCGCAAGCTCGGCCACCTCGCCCGGCTGGCTTCGGTGGTTCGCGCGGAGCGCCGCACCGGCACCAGCGAAAAAGTGGCGAACGCTCAAGGCATGCAGTTGCGGGTATTCGTGTCGGTGCCCGCGGCGATGGACTGGCTGTCGACGGACCGCGCCGCCGCTGGTTAACCTTTCAGCCGCGCTGGCGGCGCGCTTGCCTGGATGCTGGTCTTCGCCGTTTTGAAATGCCGAGCAGCCCGCGTAGCCGCGGTCCCACAGCCGGCACGGCGCCCGTCCGACGCCGCGGCCGCGCATCCTCCCGCAAACTCAGCAAAACCTTGAGACAGGATCGATATGGCCTACAGCAGCATTCTGGGTGCCGACCCGGCGCCGACCCGCCCCAGCGGCCGCGATGCGCAAGCGCTCGGCCCCAGCGACAACTCCGACAGCGGCAGCGACGCCGTCGGCACTGACGAGGCGCGCGCCGACAGCGATGCCGCGGGCACCGGCGAGCGCGGCTCGGTCGACCCGCGCGAAGCCCGGGAAGGCGCCGATATCCTGCCCGATCACATCGTGCAGGACGGCAACGGCGAGGGCTTCCCCGCCGCTGATGTCGACGCGCAGGAGTTCACCGACCTCGACGCCGCGGACCTGGGGGACGAAATCGACGACGACGGTTCATCGCGCTGACGATGGCCGCTCCCGGCGATCGCCACCGGCGGTGTCGATCATGTTCGCCGCTTGCCCAGATGTTCGCGCGCAATCGCTCGCGCGAAACTTCATCACAACCACTGCGCCGCTCAAGAACAGAAGAAGGCTACCGAGCCAGCGTCGACGCCCCGAACAAGCTCTTGACGAAATCGACGGCGAGTTCGGCCGTGCGGTTGCGCACATCGAGCGCGGGGTTGATCTCGACCACGTCGAGCGAGCCGAGCCGGCCGGTGTCGGCGATCATCTCCATGCACAGTTGCATCTCGCGATAGGTCGGCCCCCCCGGTACGCCGGTGCCGACACCGGGCGCGTCCAGCGGATCCAGGCAATCGAGGTCGAAGCTCACGTGCAGGTGGGTTTCTTCATCCACGTCGTGCAGCGCCTCGGTCATCGTGTTGCGCATGCCGTGCTCGTCGATGTGGCGCATGTCGTAGACCTGCAGCCCGAGCCGGTTGATCGCCTGCTTCTCGTCGGCGTCGACGCTGCGGATGCCGATGAAATCGATGTCTTCCGGCGCGAGAGCGGCGCTCTGGCCGCTCCAGCCCACCAGTGACTTCGGGCCATGGCCCAGCAGGCAGGCAACTGGCATGCCATGCACGTTGCCAGAGGGGCTGATCGTTTCGGTGTTGACGTCGGCGTGCGCATCCAGCCAGATCACGCGCAGGTGCCTCCTGGCAATGCGGCAGTGCCGCGCCACGGCGCTGATCGAGCCCACTGCCAGGCAGTGGTCGCCGCCCATCAAGAGCGGCGTGTGGCCCGCCGCCAGCACGGCGGCGACGCGGTCGAACACCGTGCGGTTCCACGCCACCACCTCTTCGAGATGGCGCACGCCCCCTTTCGGCGGCGTCCATGGCGTGGGCGGGCCGGCGAGGTTGCCATGGTCGATGACGTTGAGCTGGTGCGCTCGCAGCGCTTCGTAGAGCCCGGCCACGCGCAACGCGTCCGGGCCCATGCCCGCGCCACGGACGCTCGCCCCAACGTCGGTCGGGGCGCCGATCAGGCCGACTGTCTTCATCTCGGAGGATTGTGGCAGCTTGTTGCCCGGCGGTGGTGTCACTTGCTGCAGGTCGCTTCGCCGGGACCCGCCCGAACGAGTCGGGCTTTCGGCGTTGACAGGCAGACCGGCCTCACCTACAGTCTTAATTAACCGTTTGGGGAATTAAACTGGAGATGCCCATGAAGAAGCGTTTTTTCCTGAAGTCCGTCACCCTGGCCGCCCTGGCGATGGGCGTGGCCCTGCCGGCTGCGGCGCAGAACTGGAAGCCGACCCGCCCGATCAACCTGATCGTGCCGTGGGCGGCCGGCGGCTCGACCGACCAGGTCACGCGCGTTGCAGCGGCCGAAATGGAGAAGGCGCTGGGCCAGACGATCGTCATCGTGAACCAGCCCGGCGCCTCCGGCGCGATCGGCACCAAGAGCGCGATGGATGCAGCCAAGGACGGCTATACCTGGACGGCCGGCGCCGCGCAGGACCTGGGCGCCTACCAGACGCTCGGTTCGGTCAACACCAACATCAAGGACTGGCACCTGTTCCTTTCCGTAGCGAACATCCAGGTGATCGGCGTCAACCCGTCGCGGCCCTGGAAGACCGCCAAGGAGCTGCTCGACGACATGAAGGCGCGGCCGGGCCAGATCAGCGTCGCCACCGCCGGCGTGACTTCGGCCGGTCACAACGCGATGGACTTCATCGTGAAGGCCACGGGCGTGAAGTACAAGGAGGTGTCGTACGACGGCGGCAACCCCGCGGTGGTCGCCACCGTTTCCGGCGAGGCCGACGTCACCACGCAGCTCGCCGTCGAGCAGGCCGACATGATCCGCGGCAAGCGCCTGCGGCCGCTGGCCACCGTGAGCGACAAGTCCGTCGAACTCGAAGGCTACGGCGTCATTCCGCCGCTGTCCCAGACGCTTCCCGGCTTCACCGCGCCGGCCAACTACTTCGGTATCTTCATCCCCAACGGCGTGCCCGATGAGGTGGTCAAGACCGTCGAGAAGATCTGGACCGACACCGTCGCGAAGAGCGATGCGCTCAAGAAGTACGCCACCAGCCGCGGCGCGCTGTTCAACCCGCTGAGCGGAGACGCCGCGCAGAAGGCGGTGTTCCCCGCGGTGCAGGCGAACGCGTGGAACCTGTTCAGCAACGGCAAGGCGAAGGTTTCGCCCGACACGGTGGGCATTCCCAAGCCCTGACTGAATGAGCCCCCACGCTCGTCACTGCGTGTACTCGCTGCCCCCCGAGGGGGCCTCAGCCTCCTTGAGGCGGCTCGGCGGAAGCTGACATGACCGATCCCGGCCTGGTCCCCGAGCACTCCGTGGCAACGGGGGTCGATGAGCAAGGCCGTCCCCCGCGCTCCGACTTGAAGGACGCGTCGGGCTGGATCGCCCTGGGTCTGGCGGTGCTCGTGGGCTCGATCACGATGGACCGCCTCGAGCAGCAGAACATCAATCCGGTCACCGTACCGGGACTGCTGCCCGGCCTGCTCGGGATCGCCATGATCCTGCTGGGCAGCGCGCTGGGCGTGCGCAGTCTGCGGCGCGGCGCATTGGCGCAGTCCACGCCGGCGGCGAGCGCCGACGAACGCGAGCAGCGCAAGCGCGTCTGGATCGCCATTGCCTTGTGCGTGGGCTACGGCGTGGTGCTGGTTGGCCACGGCCTCCCGTTCTGGCTGGCCTCCACCCTTTACGTGACGGCGTCCATCCTGGTCTTCCAGCGCGTCAGCCGCGATGCAGTGGAGCGCCGGCTCGGTGCCATGGCGTGGATCAAGGCACTGGTGATCGGCGCGGCCGCCTCGGTGGTGACCTGGCTGGTTTTCGAGATGGTGTTCCTGGTCCGCCTGCCCTGACCTTTCCGTTCAAGATTCTCCTTCCCCGATCCGCCCCATGCTGCAAGGACTGCAAGACCTCGGCGCCGCCTATCTGAGCTTCATGAACCCGCTCACCTTGCTGTACGGGCTGGGCGGTGCATTCGTGGGCATCGTCATGGGCATCCTGCCCGGACTCTCGGCGACCCTGGCCATCGCGCTGCTCACCACGTTGACCATCAAGCTGCAGACCAACGACGCGATCCTGGTGCTGATCTGCTCCTACGTCGGCGCGCTCTACGGCGGATCGCGCACCGCGATCCTGCTGAACATCCCCGGCACCGCCGCCAATGCGGCCTCGTGCGCCGACGGCTACGCGCTGGCACTGCAAGGACAGGCCGGCCGCGCGATCGGCATCGCGACCTCCGGTGCCTTCGTCAGCACGCTGATCGGCGTGTTGTGCCTGGCGATGTTCACGCCCATGCTGGCCGAGGTCGCACTGCAATTCGGCGCCTTCGAATTCTTCTGGCTCGCGCTGTTCGGCGTCACGATGTCGGGCAGCATCGTCGGCGGCGACCCGCTCAAGGGTTGGCTGATGGGCCTGCTCGGCCTGTTCGTCGCCCAGATCGGCCAGGAGAGCCTGTACGCATACAACCGCTTCACATTCGGCTGGGACGACCTCTCCGGCGGCATCGCCCTGATCCCGGCGCTGGTCGGCGCCTTCGGCCTGGCCGAGGTGCTCACGACACTCTCGGACCCGATCGAGCGCCGGATCGCCGACCTCAAGGACTCGGTGCTGCCGCGCTGGCGCGAGGTGTTCCAGTACCGCTGGACCGTGCTGCGCTCCGGGATCATCGGCGTGCTCACCGGCCTGTTGCCCGGTGTGGGTGAGGATGCGGGCGCCTGGATGTCGTATGCCGCAGCCAAAGGACTGAGCAAGGAGAAGGAGAAGTTCGGCAAGGGCTCGATCGACGGGCTGATGGCGGCGGAGACCGGCGACATGTCCTCGATCCCGGGCCACATCATCCCGTGCCTGGCGCTGGGCATCCCGGGCTCGGCGCCCTCGGCGGTGCTGATGGCGGCAATGATCATCCACGGCGTGCAGCCGGGCCCGATGCTGATGATCGAGCATCCTCAGTTCATCTATCACGTGGTGGCGATGACGACGCTGGCCTCCATCACCATCCTGCTGTTCGGCCTGTTCGGCGTGCGGCCCCTGCTGCACGTGCTGAAGGTGCGCCGCGCGATCCTGATGCCGATCGTTTTCCTGCTGTGCACCGTGGGCGCCTTCGCCACGGCCTCGCGCCTGTTCGACATCTACGCCATGCTGGCCATCGGCATCGGCGCGTATTTCCTGCGCCGGCGCGGCTATGAAATGGCGCCGCTGGTGCTCGGCCTGGTGCTGGGCCCGCTGCTGGACAAGAGCCTGCGCCGCGGCCTGGTGCTGTCGGACGGCAGCCTGCTGCCTTTCTTCACGCGGCCCATCGCGATGGCGTTCGCCGCCGTCACCATCTTCACGCTCCTGCTGTACGTGAAGCCGTTCAAGGCGGCCGTCACGCGCGTGCGGATCGCGATCGTCAACGGCGCGCGGATGCTGTTCGTGCGCCGAGCCTGAAGACGTCCCATGAAATTCGCGTTGTGCAACGAAGTCCTGCAGCCGCTGTCGTTCGACGCGCAATGCACGCTCGCGTCCAAGCTGGGCTATGACGGTCTGGAGGTCGCGCCCTTCACGCTGGCCGAGGACCCGATGGCCATCACCGATGCGCATGCACGGGCCTTTTGCCGCGTGGCGCAGGACCACGGCCTGGCCATCACCGGGCTGCACTGGTTGCTGGTAGCCCCGGCCGGCCTGTCGATCGTCAGCGCCGACGACGCCGTGCGGCGACGCACTGTCCAAGTGATGCACCGGCTGGTGGAACTGTGCGCGCTGATGGGCGGCCGGTACCTGGTGCACGGCTCGCCCCGGCAGCGCTCCGTGCCGGCCGGATCCAGCCGCGCCGAGGCGCTGGCGCGGGCCGCGGAATGCTTTGCGCAGGTGGCAGCGACCGCCGCCAGTTGCGGCGTGACCTATTGCATCGAGCCGCTTTCCACCCGCGAGACCGACCTGATCAACACAGTGGCCGAGGCCGCCGCAATGGTCGATGCGATCGCCTCACCGGGCCTGAAGACCATGATCGATTGCAGCGCCGCCGGCCAGGTGGAACGCGAGAGCGTTCCCCAGCTCATGGCGCGCTGGATGCCCAGCGGCCATGTCGCCCATGTGCAGGTGAATGACCCGAACCGGCGCGGCCCGGGGCAAGGCGAC
>JAAOZX010000486.1 GCA_012274225.1 Comamonadaceae bacterium
ACACCACTGCGGAATAAGGGGCCGAGGTGTGCCCCTCGATCCGAACCGTGCGCCCCATCGCCTCGTTGTCGGACTGCAGGCTCTCGAGCAGCGCCATCACGTCCACCGCCTGCCGCGCCTCGCTGCCGCCCAACCCGCGCACGAACTCGAGTGTGTGCGTGACCATGGACTCCATTTCCTTCAGGTCGGCCTCGAAGCGCTCGCGCAGGTCCTCGTCGTCCATCAGCTCGGCCCGCAGCCTGGCCAGCGCGCACGCCGCGCTGGGGAAAACCCCCTTCAGGTTATCCACGGAAATCGGTGTTTAATACGCCGCTCTGGCTGATCGGTTCACATCAGTCGCGCGACTGGAACGTGGCCGCCTGTCGGGGCTTCTTCGATAAGGGGGAGACACCACCATGAGCGAACTGGACAGTACCAACCGCCTGCGGCGCAGGCTGGTCACCGGCGGCGCGGCCGCGTTGGCGGGCGCGGGACTCGGCAGCTTCGGGCGGACAGCGCTGGCGCAGGCGACCTCGGTCGATCTGCCCATCGTCAACGGCCGGCGCAACTTGGTCGCCTTTCCAGAAAAGCGGCCGCTGATCGTGCTGACGTCGCGCCCGCCCCAGCTGGAAACCCCGTTCGAGGTGTTCAACGACGGCCTCATCACGCCGAACGACGCCTTCTTCGTGCGCTATCACAACGCGGCCATACCGACCTCGGTCGACGGCGACAAGCACGTCGTCAAGATCGGCGGCAACGCCTGCGGCAAGCCCTTCGAATTGACGATGACCGAATTGCGCTCGCAGTTCAAGCCGACCGAATACATCGCCGTCAACCAGTGCTCGGGCAACAGCCGCGGCCTGTTCAATCCGCGCGTCCAGGGCGGCCAGCTCACCAACGGTGCCATGGGCAATGCGCGCTGGCTCGGCGTGCCGCTCAAGGACGTGCTGGCCCGTGCCGAGCTGAAGAACACCGCGCGGCAGGTGACCTTCAATGGCCTGGACAACGGCGTGATGGGCGGCGGCGACTTCGTCAAGGCGATCGCCGTCCACCATGCGCTGGACGGCGAAGTGATGCTGGCCTACCAGATGAACGGCGCCGACATCCCCATGCTCAACGGCTATCCGGTCAAGCTGATCGTGCCGGGCTACTACGGCACCTACTGGGTCAAGCACCTGTCGGAGATCGCGGTCATCGACAACGTGTTCGGCGGCTTCTGGATGAACCCCGCCTACCGGGTGCCGGACAACGACTGCGCTTGCATCGAGCCCGGGACGACGCCGGCCGCGACCCGGCCGATCGGCCGCTTCACCGTCCGCTCGTTCATCACCTCGGTGGCCAACGGCGCCCAGTTGCGCGCCGGCCAGCAGACCGTCGTCCGCGGCATCGCGTTCGACGGCGGCCAGGGCGTGCGCGAGGTGGCGTATTCGACCGACGGCGGCGCCAGCTGGCGCGCAGCCACGCTGGGCGCCGACCTGGGTCGCTATTCGTTCCGCGAATTCACCTTCGGCTTCACGCCCGAGAAGGGCAACCACGACCTGCGGGTGCGGGCCTGGAACCGCTCGGGCCAGAGCCAGCCGATGGAGGCGCTGTGGCAGCCGGCCGGCTACATGCGCAACGTGGTCGAATCGGTCAAAGTGACCGCTGCCTGAAGGAGGCCACGCGATGAAGAACACCAAGGCATTGCTCACCGCCTCCCTGCTGTCGCTGACGCTGATCAACGCGCCGACCATGGCGGCGGTGAAGACCATCGTGTTGCCGCCCGACGGCGTGCAGCTCAAACCGAGTCCGCTGCCCGGCTATGTCAAGGCCCAGGGCAATTGCGTTGCCTGCCATTCGGCCGAGTACATGCTCTACCAGCCACCCACGGCGCCGCGCGCCTACTGGGACACGATGGTCAAGCGCATGAAGGCGGTGTTCAAGGCACCGCTCAACGACGCCGACATCCCCGAAATCGTCGACTACCTCGCCAAGACCTACGGCAACGAACAGCCGAAATGAAGCGGCTCATTTCCGCGCTGGCGACGGTCCTGCTGGTGCTGGCACCGTTGGCCGGCCTGGCACAGGGCACGGCACCCCCGGCCGCTTTCGGTCCTGGCGTGCAAGCGCGCTACCGCGTGGTCATGCAGGTCAGCAATCCGGAGCCGCGTGGCTGGCACCAGGCCCTGAACAACGCCCTGGCGCTGACCCGGAACGCCGGCCGGGCCAATGTGCAGATCGAGATCGTGGCCAACGGCATGGGCCTGGGCATGCTCAAGTACAACTCGACCGAAGCGCGCGAGGTGGCTGCGGCTCTGGCGCAGGGCATCAAGGTGGTGGCCTGCGGCGAGACCATGAAAGCCCTGATGCTGGAAAAGGACGACATGCTGCCCGGCATCAGCTATGTCGCGGGCGGGCTGATCGAGGTGCTGGACCGCCAGCGCGAAGGCTGGCAGTACATCAAGGCGGATTGAGGCGCCGGCTGTACCGGACAGCGAGCGTGTCAGTTCGAGTGCATGCCAGGGTGATGCATGTGGCCGGCCATCGCGTCGGCGCCGTGGTCCGAGAGCTGGGCATCGAACCAGCGGTGCAGCGCGGCGACGAGCTCGGGCTTTGCAGTCCGGTATGCGAGTTCGGCGCCGCCCTTGACATCCTTGTAGCTGATCGCGATGGATCCTATAGGCGCCGCCCTCAGCTCGGCCAGCCCCGGCATGTCCATCCCGTGGATGTGCGCCGGCGCGGAGAAATCGCCCTGGCGAAACTGCGCCTCGATCTCCGTCAGGTGGCTGCGCACCAGCTTGACTTGCCCCGTGTCGGCGGGGTCCTTGGCGACCACGCGCTGCACCCCACCCTGCGCGGTCTTGGTGAAAACATGGGTGGTGGCGGCCAGGCTGAAGGGCATCACCTGCGCGCCGCGTTGCGCGACCTCGGCCTGGCGGGTGGCGTCCGCCGCGTGGCCCGCGAGGGGTAGCGCCACGGCCAGGGAAAGAATGATCTGCGGGAGCGGGTGTTTCATGGGCGTCAATCGAAGAGTGGAACAGGCGTCGGCATTGGACCGCATTCCAGTCCTCGGGTTCCACAGGCGGCGGCGACACCTCGCAGGTTCCCGGCGCGCTCGCGCCGTTCCCCGCTCAAGCCCGGCGCGGCAGGCTCAGAACGGCTTCCAGCCCCCCCCGCGGCCGGTTGCGCAAGACGATGTCACCGCCGTGAATCTGGGCGATGTTGCGCGCGATGGCCAGGCCCAGGCCGGTGCCGCCGGTCTCGCGGCTGCGCGATTGCTCCAGGCGATAGAACGGCTCGAATACTTTCTC
>JAAOZX010000103.1 GCA_012274225.1 Comamonadaceae bacterium
CGACCGGCGCGACTGCCGCCAACTCAGCCAGCAGGACGAGCCAGGGTGCCAGTTGCATGCCTAACCGCCACCGGCGGGCAGCGCCTTGCCGTGGCGCAAGTAATGGTTGAGCCGCGTTTCCCAGTTGCGCATCATCTCGCGATAATGGTCCTCGGTGAAGGCGGCGACGAACGCATCGCCCTCCGGGCCGAGGCTGGTGTGTCTGTAGGTCACGACGGCATCCGAGCCGTCCGCTACGGCGCGCAACTGGATCGTCAGCCGGCAGGCCGTGACGCCGGGAGAGATCTTCAGCATCTCGACGAAACCGGCATCGGGCTCGTGGCGGGTGATGTACCAGATGGCGTCGACCGGGTGCGCGGCGGTAGTGAAGACACAGTCCGGCTCGGCGACGCCCGAAGCGGATACCACCTGCAGCGGATCCCAGCCGGCTATCCAGTCGGCCTCGCGCACCGGGCACAGCAACGGGAACACGGCGTCGGGTGCGGCGACGAGCTTCTGCGTGTAGCTGCGCGTAACGCGAATGGGTTTGACGATCTTCATGGGCGGCGCCGGCTCTCCTTCGAAGCGACCAGATCGGATTGATTCGCAAACGGCCCGGTCAGCGCGCCGAGATCGCCGCCACCACCGTGCAAAGCCCGAGCACCAGGTTGACCGCGACCAGTTGCCGGATCCTGTTGAGCGCCTGGGCAGCGGCCGGCCAGTCGGCCGCACGGCAGCGATCGCGCAGCCTCGGGTACAAGCGTCCGTAGACGTAGCCGAAGATGATCATCATGACCACGCCCAGCGTCAGCATGACGTGCCAGCCAGTCGGCGCCAGGCGCAATCCCGTTTGCAGCAGCACGGTCAGGCCCGATGCCAGCATCGCCACGACAGCGATGGCTGTGTAGGGAAGAAATCGGGCGAACGTGGCAGACCAGAGCGGCAGCCGCCGCGGCGGATCGAGCACCTCCGCCGCGGCCGGCCGCAGGCAGAAGTAGGCGAAGAACATGCCGCCAATCCAGACAACGGCGCCCAGCAGATGCACGAGGAGCAGGACTTGTCGCAACATGAGTGATTCCCTCTCTTGGATCCAGCCGTCAGGCCCGGCGCTCGAACGCGAGCCGCAGGCCCAGGCCGATGAGGACGGCACCGCTGGTTCGATACAGCCAGGACAGCGCATTCGGCCGGGAACGCAGCCAACCCGACAGCAGACCCGCGGCCAGCCCCACCGGCCCCTTCACCAGGAAGGTGAGGCCCGCGAAGACCAGGCCCAGGCCGAACACCGCCAGCGTCGGGTGCACCGCCTCGGGCCGCACGAACTGGGGCAGGAACGCGAAGTAGAAGACGGCGATCTTGGGATTGGAGATGTTCGACAGCGCGCCGTCGAAGAACAGGCGACCCAGCGTTCGCGATGAACCGACAGTGACGGTCAGCTCGTGTTGCCGGGTGCGCAGCAACTGGATGCCCAGGTAGACCAGGTAAGCCGCGCCGACCAGCTTGAGCGCCAGGAACAGCCACTCCGAGGTGCGCAGGATCGCGCCCAGGCCCAGTGTGGCCAGGACGGTGTGGCCGACCAGGCCCACGCTGACGCCCGCCGCGGTAACGACCCCGGCGGCGGGCCCCTGCGCGATCGAGCGCGACATGACCAGGATCATGTCCTGCCCGGGCGTCACGATCAGCACGAGCGACGCGACGATGAACAGCAACCAGGTGACTTCGAGCATGGGGTCCTAATCGCGTGGCCGGATGAATGAACGCCGCAGCGCCCGTGCCACCGGCGCCGCAGCATACAGCAACAGTGCCGATTGCGGCAGGAACGCGGCGCAGGCGGTGCCCACCAGGAACGTGACTGCGAACCAGCCGCTAATGCGGGCCTCCAGGCGGTGGTGGGCCTGCACCTGCGCATCGCTGGTGGACTGGCTGGCGATGACTCGCAGGCGCACGAACGCCAGCGACACCCCGACCATCACCATTCCATAGGCGACCACGGGCAACGGCGCGGTCCAATGCGATTCGCTGGCAAAGGCGGTGGCGAACGGAACCAGTGACACGACGAACAGCAATACGCCATTACTCAGCAGCAGGCGCCGGTTGATCTTCTCCAGCGATGCAAAGATGTCGTGGTGATTGAGCCAGACGAAAAAGACGTTGCCATACGAAAGGGCATAGGCAACATAGACCGGCCAGAGACTGACCAGCGCGTCCAGCGTCGGCTCCTTCGGCACCTTGAGGTCGAGCACCATGATCGTCAGGATGATGGCGATCACGCCGTCCGAGAACGCCTCGAACCGGTTCTTGCCGATGCCCGCCATCTCGCCCGCGGCGGGGACTGGCGGCCGCTCAATGTCCCGCATAGTGCGTCACGGCCATGACAAAGGGAATCACCAGCTCCGGCACGAGGTAACCGAGCCAGACACCCCTGGGCTGCGGCAGACCGACCTTGCTGATGGACAGCAGCCGGCCCAGCCCGGCCATCAGCACGCCGAGCGCCAGCAGGTAGACCAGAAACCCCTGCTGGCGAACCGTGAGCGCCGCCCACAGGCAAATGACCCCGGTCGAAAGATACACGCCGGCCATGAACCGGTGAACGTTGTCAAGGCGAGGCGAGGTATCGGGCTGGCCCAGATACATCTGCAGCGAGCCGCCGAAGATGGCAATTGCCGCCACCAGGAACAGGCAGACCTGGACGACAAGCTGGCTGGTGGTGAGTGCGATCTCGGGGGGCATGCCTTCTCCTGGTGTGGGAGGCCTGGGGCCTCATTGCAGATCAACTCCGTGCGAACTCTGCGTGATCTCCTCATCACGCGGCCAGGTCGAAGCGCCTTTGCAGCAAGCGCAGCCGGCGTTCCATTTCCGCGCTCCCAAACCCCAGGCTGCGAATGGCTTCCGGGCGCTTCCGGCCGGAGACCCCGGTATAGAAGGACGAGAAGGATCCGAGCCGTTCGTATTGCTCCATGACCGCCGCGATGACCCAGTTGCCGATGGCTTCACCGGGCGGCACCGAGTCGAACCGCTGCCCCGGCGCCAGGAACGGCTCGCTGGGATCCACCTGATTGTGTTGAAAGATGGCGTTGGCGAGTTGTCCCAACGCGCTGGCGGCAACCGACCGCTCGCCGTAATCACGTGACACCCGCGCCAAACTGGCCAGACGCAGATGGGATGCCTGCCGCCCGCACAGGTCCTTGAGCAGGTTGAAACTCGCTTCAGCGCGGCCAAGCGTTCACCCGATGCGAGAGACGAATCCCGGCTGGCGGCATACCAGCAGAGCGCTTCATCCACCGCGGCGCTGTTTCCTTGGGCCATCGTCTGTTCCGAGCGACCGGCGAGTTGCGCCCCATAGGGCAGCCTGGCCAGGGTCTGGCGCCAGCCGTATGAATGGCTGTCTTGCCGGACCGCGACGGGGCTCGGCGTGTGACCGGCTGGATCGACCAGGAGACCTTCGGCAGCCAGTCGCGCCGCGCGATCGGGTTTGCAGCAGAACAGATTCAGCAAGAATCCATCCGGCGTGGAATGGGGTTCGAAGGGAGCGATCAGGTCGAGTCCCGGTATCAACCGATAGGATGCGTAGCCCAGCGCTTCGAAAGCTTGCACCAGTTCCAGGTGCACCCGGACACCGTCCTTGATCTCATACTGAACCAGCGGCGAAAGTTCGGCGAAGAACCGTTCGCCCCCCTTCAGGATTCTGGATTCCTCCCCCTCGGCGTCGATCTTCAGGAAATCGATATCCCGCCAGCCGTGGGTTTTCAGGGAATCGTCGAGTGTCGTCAGGGGCACGGTCTCGCTGGCGCCGGTCAGCGGCTGGCCCTGAACCAGCGCATTCAGTTCCGAATTCTCGTTCAGGGACAGCTGTGCCGTGCCGCAGGCACTGGACAAGGCGCTGCGTTCGAGGACAACCTGGCCAAAACCATTGGCAGCAATTCCCTCGGCGAGCAATTTCGCAGTGCTGGCCGCCGGCTCGAAGGCCCACACCCGACCGGTCGGTCCCACGGCCTTGGCCATCGACAATGTGTAGACACCGTAGTTGGCACCGATGTCGATGACCTTCTGCCCGGGCCTGAGCAGGCGGCGCACGAACTTGATTTCGTCTTCGAACCAGTCCTGTTGTTCCAGCAGAACGTAGGGTGTGATCAGGTTCAGCGAGTCGGGAACGACGATCCGCACTCCGTCGACGAGATCCAGCGTGGTGGTGGGAGAAGGCATGGATTGCAAGGTTACTTCAAGACAAGCCTTGCCGCAGCGGCGCGGGCACCAGGACGATGCCCACGACGCCAAGGAGATTCGACTGCATCCGGCGGCAATGCGCGGACTGCGTCCAGACGAGCCGGGGCTTGACCTGGCGCGTCCCCTAGCCCTTCTTGCCGCCCAGGACCAGGAGCAGGCCGCCGGCCACGACGGCGCCTACACCGACCCAGATCGGAACGTTGACCGTCTCCTTCTCCTTCATGGACAGCTCGATCGGGCCGAGTTTGACCGCCGTTGTGTCCTTGGTATAGCTGAACCCGCCGTAGACCAGCGCGAGCACGCCTGCAACGATCAGAGCGATGGCGACGACTTTGGTGGCGTTCATGGGTTTCTTTCCTGTTGAGGCTTGCCATTTTGCACCAGCCACCCGTGACGAAGCGCTGCACTCCACCGGTCAGAACGTGACGGGACCTTTGATGAGCGCCGCATGGCAACTCGCGCTTCCGACGACGTTAACCCGTACTTGGGTAATGGCGTCCAACGCGCGCAAAGCGGCCTCTCGTGCGCCACCCACCCACGGCCCCCGAAAATGGGAGCCCAAGTCAGACCGTCCCATCGGCGCAACCCCACTGGCATCTACGTACAGAAACTCACGGACTCGTCCAATGGTTCGCTCACAGGCTGTGCGAAACGACTCAGCGGGGACTTTCCGTACCGCGACGAGTATTTCGATTTGGTCCGGATCGAATTTGTAGGAGACGCTGGCACCTTCAATTGGGAAGGGCCAATCCTTGATTCCGATGAGACCAACCTCCAGTTTGAGGCTGCCGAACTCGAGCCTGGATACCGGCCCATCGCGAAGTTGCTCGAGCGGCGTCGCTTGGACGGTGCTGCTGAAAGCGACCGCCGAGGCCAAGAGCAGAACGGCAATTTGAGTGTTCATCGCATCCCGTCCAGTATCCCGTAGCCGTGGCGGTAGGCGCGCGGCAGCCTGTCGTCAGTGCCCATCGCGGTGCTGACCTTGTCCACCTTCAGGGCGCGCTTGAACCAATTTGTCGCCGGCATCGAAGAGATGGTGAGTCGCATCCTCAGTCCTCCAGTAGTTGTGGGAGCAATTGTGCGGCCGTTCCGCGCAGCACCGCATCGGCGGCGTCATCCAGGTCGGAAGGATGCGGATTGACGATGACGACCTTGCCGGCGCTGGTGCGCGCCAGGCCGGCCGCCGGATACACCACGCCCGAAGTGCCCACCACCAGCATCAGATCGCAAGCCCGGGCTGCCTCCTCGGCCGCGGCCAGGGCGCGCAGCGGCAGCGGCTCGCCGAACCACACCACGTCGGGCCGCAGCAGGTTGCCGCAGCGCTCGCAGTACGGCGGGCTGCCGGCGACGGCGGCTGCGGCGTTGCAGCAGGCCTTGGGCGGGTCCAGCCATTTGTCGTCGGCGATGTTGCCGTGCAGGGCCAGCACGTGCCGGCTGCCGGCGCGCTGGTGCAGGCCATCGACGTTCTGGGTGATCAGCGTCAGCCGCCCGGGGTAGCGCAGCGCGAAGTCGGCCAGCGCCTTGTGGCCGGCGTTGGGCTCGACCTTGGCGATCATCTCGCGCCGGAAGGCATACCAGTCCCAGACCATGGACGGCTTCGCGCGAAAGGCCTCCTCAGTGGCCAGTTGGGATGGGTCGAATTTGGCCCAGAGCCCGGTCTGGGCGTCGCGGAAGGTCGGCACGCCCGACTCCGCGCTCATGCCGGCGCCGGTCAGCACGGCAATTCGCTTCGCTGCGCGGACCCAGCCCCACACCTCGTCGCTCATGATCGTTGCCGCAACGCCTCGTACAGGCAGATGCCACTGGCCACCGAGACGTTGAGACTCTCCACGGCGCCGCGCATCGGGATGCTGACCAGCGCGTCGCAGGTCTTGCGCGTCAGCTGGCGCAGGCCGGTGCCCTCGGCGCCGAGCACCAGCGCGGTCGGCCCCTTCAGGTCGGCCTGGTAGATCGACTGCGGCGCGTCGTCGGCGGCGCCTGTGCACCAGATGCTGCGCTCCTTCAACTCGCCCAGGGTGCGCGCCAGGTTGGTCACCATGAAATACGGGACGGTCTCGGCCGCGCCGCTGGCCACCTTGGCCACGGTGGCATTGATGCCCACCGCATGGTCCTTCGGCGCGATCACGGCGTGGGCCCCCGCCCCGTCGGCCACGCGCAGGCAGGCGCCGAGGTTGTGCGGATCGGTCACGCCGTCCAGCACCAGCAGCAACGGCGGCCCTTGCACCTGGTCCAGCAGGTCGTCCAGAGAATGGGCCGTCGGCAGCGCCGTCACGCGCGCGGCCACGCCCTGGTGGCCGTGGCTGCCGGCCAGCTTGGCGATGCGCAGGCCGTCGGCCTCGATCAGGCGGGCGTTGGCTTCCTTGGCCCGATCGAGAAAGCCGCGCATGCGGGCGTCGCGGCGGGTCGGCTCGTAGTAGATCTCGATGATGGACTGCGGCGCGGTCTTCAGGCGCACGCCCACCGCATGGAATCCGAACAGGACTTTGGGCGACGACATGCGGGGATTATCCGGCGGCCGGGACCGGCTCGGCCACGACGCGCCCGGCCTCGATCGTGATGCGGCGCTTGCAGCGCTGCGCGATCGCCGTGTCGTGGGTCACCAGCACCAGCGTCGTCCCCTGCTCGCGATTCAGATCGAACATCAGTTCCATCACCGTCTCGCCGGTGGCGAAGTCCAGGCTGCCGGTGGGCTCGTCGGCCAGCAGCACCGATGGCTTCACGACGAAGGCGCGCGCCAGCGCCACCCGCTGCTGCTCGCCGCCGGACAGCACCCTCGGGTAGTGACCCAGGCGCTGAGCCAAGCCCACCCGCGCCATCATTTCGCCGGCGGCCTTGCGCGAGTCCTTGCGTCCGGCCAGTTCCAGCGGCAGCATCACGTTCTCCAGCGCCGTCAGGTTGCCCAGCAACTGGAAGCTCTGGAACACAAACCCGACCTTGCGCGCCCGCAGGGCCGCGCGCGCGTCCTCGTCCATGGCGAACAAATCTTCGCCGTCCACTCGCACCGTGCCGCGGGTCGGCGTGTCCAGTCCGGCGATGATCGACAGCAGCGTGCTCTTGCCCGAGCCCGAGGCGCCGACGACGGCGGCGGTTTCCCGGGGCGCCAGGGTGAAATCGATATCGCGCAGAATGTCGAGCGTGCCCGTCGAGTCGGTGACCGATTTGTAGACGTGCTCGACAGAAATGATGGGATCGGACATGTTCTTGAGAGGTTGGGGGCGCCGCCACTTTATCGCGGCCGTCCTGGTTGGCTGTTCTGCGCTGCCGGCCGTGGCCGCCGCGCCGCCCACCATCCTGGTGGTCGGCGACTCGCTCAGCGCCGAGTATGGCCTGAAGCGGGGCACCGGCTGGGTGGCCCTGCTGGAAAGAAAGCTGGCCGCCGAAAGGCTGCCGGCCCAGGTGGTGAACGCCAGCATCAGCGGCGACACGACCTCGGGTGGCCGCTCGCGCCTGCCCACGTTGCTGGAGCAGCATAGGCCCGAGGTGGTGGTGATCGAGCTGGGCGCCAACGACGCCCTGCGCGGCCTGCCGCTGGGCATGACCGAGGCAAACCTGGACCAGATGGCCGGTTCGGCCCGCAAGGCCGGCGCCCGGGTGCTGCTGGTGGGCATGCAGATGCCGCCCAATTACGGCGCCGATTACGCCAGCCGCTTCGCCGCCCTGTACGAAAAAGTCGCCAAGTCGAACAACGCCGGGCTGGTGCCCTTCCTGCTCAAGGGCGTGGCCGACGCCGCCGACCCAACCGCGCTGTTTCAGGCCGACCGCATCCATCCGAAGGAAGAGGCCCAGCCGCTATTGCTGGGCAACGTGTGGCCTGAGCTGAAGAAGATGCTGGCCGGCGGCAAGGTGTCCGGAAAGCGTCGCCCGTGAGCGTGCACGCCGTCTCGGCCGTCGACGCGATCGCCCGGCTGGACGAATTCGACGCCATTCTCGACGCCCGCAGCGAAGACGAGTACGCCGAAGACCATTTACCCAGCGCGCTGAACTGGCCGTCGCTGGACAACGAGCAGCGCAAGCTCATTGGCACGATCTATAAGCAGATCAGCCCGTTCGAGGCGCAGAAGCGCGGCGCCGCGCTGGTGGCGGCCAACATCGCCCGCCACATCGAGCGCGAGGTGATCGACAAGCCGCGCCAGTGGCAGCCGCTGGCCTATTGCTGGCGCGGCGGCAAGCGCAGCGGCTCGCTGGCCCACGTGCTGGGACAGATCGGGTTTCGGGTCGGCGTGATCGAAGGGGGCTACAAGGCCTTCCGCAGCGCCATCCTGGCCGACATTCCGTCACGCGTGGCCCGACTCGACCTGCGGGTCGTCTGCGGTCCCACCGGCTCGGGCAAGACCCGGTTGTTGCAGGCGCTGGACCAGGCCGGAGCCCAGGTGCTGGACCTGGAAGCGCTGGCCAGCCACCGCAGCTCGGTGCTGGGCATGATTCCCGGCCAGCCGCAGCCCACGCAGAAACGCTTCGACACGCTGGTGTGGGACCGGCTGCGCCGCTTCGATCCGGCCCGTCCGGTGTTCGTCGAGAGTGAGAGCCGCAAGGTGGGAAACGTGGCGATCCCCGACGCACTAATCGAGCGGATGCGCGCAAGCGCCTGCCTGAAGCTGGAACTGGCCGACGACCAGCGGGTCGCCCTCTTGCTGGAGGACTACGACTTCTTCGTGCGGGACCCGGCCCTCTTTTGCGAACGCCTGGATGCGCTCACGGAATTGCGCGGCAAGGCCGTGGTCAAGGGCTGGCAGGAACAGGTGATGGCGGGACAGGTCCAGCCGGTGGTGCGCGAGCTGCTGCTGAAGCACTACGACCCGGGTTACGCCGCTTCGATTGCGCGCAACTTCAGCGGCTATGCCGGCGCGCCGACGATTGCGCCGGTCGATCGATCGCCCGGCGCGATGGCGCAATTGGCGCTGGCCATCATTCGGGGGATCTGACGGTGGCGCTCCCCTGAGGGACGCCAGGCGGCGTCAACGCTGGTTCGGATCGGCTGGCGGTGGGTTGCCGCCGGGCTCCTGGGAAGAATCGCCCTCGCCCGGCCCGCCGACCTTGCGGTCGGCCTTGGCTTTGAGCTTGTCCTCTTTCTTGCGCTTCTTGGCAAGTTCCTTCTGACGCTTCTCGTATCCGTAATTGGGTGTAGCCACAGGCCCTTCCGTTTCTATCTGTCGATGGGGCCAATGTAAGCGATAAAGCCTCCAGCGGGTAGCACCCGGATCAGCCCAGTTTGGCCAGCGCCTGCTCGAGGTCGGCGCGCAGGTCTTCCACGGCTTCCAGCCCCAGCGAAAAGCGCACCAGCACGCCCTTGTGCCGCCAGGTCCCGGGTTTGCGCATGGACGAAATGTCGTAGGGGACCACCAGGCTCACCGGGCCACCCCAGGAATATCCCAGCTTGAACAGCTTCAGTGCGTCGCAGAAGGCGTCGACCTGGGCCACGCCATGGCGCGGCTCGAACGCCACCGAGAACAATCCGGCTGCTGCCCCGCCGGCCGCCTCGCCGCTGCCCTTGCCCCCGCACAGTTCGCGCCAATGTTCGTGGCCGGGCGAGCCGGCAAAGGCCGGATGCAGCAACTGCGCGACTTCCCGGCGCGACGCCAGCCAGGCTGCCAGCGCACGCCCCGCTGCGTCCTGTGCCCGATAACGCAGTTCCACCGAGGGCAAGGCGCGCAGGACCGCCTCGGCGTCGTTGCCGGCTATGCCCCAGCCCAGGCGCATGTGGCTGAGCTTGAGTTTCAGGTTGAGTTCATCGTCGCGGGTGACGATGCTGCCCATCAACACGTCGCCGCCGCCACTCGGATATTTGGTGAGCGCCTGCACCACGATGTCGGCGCCGCTGCCACTGGGTCCGCGCAGGTCGAAGCCGTTGAATGCGATGCCCGCCCCCCAGGTGTTGTCCAGCGCGCTGGTCACGCCGCGTTGCCGGCAGATGGCGGCCAATTGCGCCAGCGGCACGAATTCCATGGTGACCGAGCCCGGGGCTTCCAGCCAGACCAGCCTGGTCTTGGGGCCGATGCGCGCTTGCAGGTCGGCCGGATTCATCGGGTCATAGAGCTGATGGGTGATGCCCCAGTTCTTCAATTCGCCGTCGGCCAGCGCCTTGCTGGGACCGTAGGCGTTGTCCGGGATCAAAACCTCGTCGCCGCTCTTGAGCAGTGCAATGTTGACGTTGGCGATGGCGGCCAGCCCGCTGGGCACCAGGACGCAGTGCTTGCCACCTTCCAGCGAGGCGATCCGTGCCTCCAGCAAGAACGTGGTGGGCGTGCCGTGCAGGCCGTAGGTGTAGCCGGTCTTGTTCTTCCAGTCGCGCGCGCGCATCGCCGCGACATTGGCAAAGATCACCGTCGACGCTTTGAACACCCCCGGCTGCGGCGCGGCAAAGCCGGCGGGAGGAACGTAGGGGTGGTGGATCAGGTCGGTAATGGCTTGGGACATGGTGAGCGCTCCACGGCCGCGGTTCGTTGTTGTGTGGTATTCAATGCCTCAAAAAAGCGCCGGGCCGCCCCAAGCTTTTTTGACTGACCGACCGGAGAAGAATTTTTCGGCATCGCCGAAAAATTTTCGACGAACAATCAAATCTTCCATTTTTCCAGCAGTTTCTCCGGACCCATGCTGTCGTAGGTCTCGAACGGCTGGTGGATCCAGGGATTGGTGGGCAGGAACTCCACCGAATAGTCGGCCGTGAACTTGGACATTCCCTTGGTCCAGATCACGGCGCTGCGCAGCTCGGTGATCGGCGGGTAGTTGTTCTTCAGCATTTCCAGCACCGCGTGCAGGGTCTGGCCCGAATCGGCCAGGTCGTCCACCAGCAGCACCCGCCCGGCGATCTCGCCCTTGGGCGTGGTGATGTAGCGGGCGATATCCAGGTGGCCCTGGAGGGTGCCTGCGTCGGCCCGGTAGGAACTGGTCGACATGATCGCCAGCGGCTTGTCGAAGATGCGCGACAGCATGTCGCCCGGCCGCATGCCACCGCGCGCCAGGCACAGGATGGTGTCGAACTTCCAGCCCGACAAGTGCACCTTGATCGCCAGCTTCTCGATCAGGCTGTGGTACTCGTCGTAGCTGACGTACAGGTGCTTGCCATCTTCCGTCAACATGAACTTGCTCCAATAGAAATCTTGCGCGCCGCCGGGCCGCGGCAAGGCACGTGCGGTTGAGGGGGCAAGGCAATGGCCTCGGCCACAGGCGCGGGGGTCATTCCTGGGCCAGGTAGGGGTGCTGCATCATGATCGTCTGCTCGCGATCGGGCCCGGTCGAGATGATGGCGATGGGCACGCCCGTCACCTGTTCGATGCGCTGCAGGTACAGCCGCGCGTTGACCGGCAGCTTGTCGTACTTCGTCACGCCGACGGTGCTCTGGCTCCAGCCTTCCATGGTTTCGTAGACCGGTTTGCAGCGCGCGATCTCGTCGGCGCCGATCGGCAGGATGTCGGTGTGCTCGCCATCGAGCTCGTAGCCGGTGCAAAGCTGCAGTTCCTTCAGGCCGTCCAGCACGTCCAGCTTGGTGATGCACAGGCCGGTCAGGCCGTTGACCTGGGCGCTGCGTTTGAGCAGGGCGGCGTCGAACCAGCCGCAACGGCGGCTGCGGCCGGTCGTTACGCCGGTTTCAGCGCCCACGGTGGACATGTGATAGCCGGGGGTGCCGGGCTTTTCCCACTCCAGCTCGGTCGGGAACGGGCCGCCGCCGACGCGGGTGACGTA
>JAAOZX010000487.1 GCA_012274225.1 Comamonadaceae bacterium
CGGCGGCATGACCACCCCGGCCGAGATCGCCCGCAAGCCCAAAGTGCCGGTGCTGGCCCACTTCGGTGAGAAGGACCACTGGATCACGCTGGCCAGCGTGGAGGCCTTCAAGAAGGCCCATCCGGAAGTCGAGGTGCAGATTTACGCTGCCGATCACGGTTTCAACTGCGACCAGCGCGGCTCGTACGACGCGGCTGCCGCCAAGCTGGCACGGGAACGCACCCTGGCGTTCTTCGCCAAGCACCTGGCCTGAGAATGAACCGGCGGCCGTCGCTGGGGCGCTGGTTGGTCGCGCTGGCGCGCTCGCCTTGGGCGCTGGCTGCGGGATGGGTGTTCGCGTCGGCGGCGCAGGCGGCCGACTACACCGGGCCGTTGTTCGACGCCCACCTGCACTACAACGACGAAGCGCAGTCCCCGCATCCGCTGCCCGACGTGCTGGCGCGGATGCAGCGCAACGGCGTGCACGCGATCGTCGCCAACTCGCGTCCCAACGATGGCACGCTGGCGCTGGCGTCGTCGCCGCTGACCCGCGAGGCCGGGGTCACGGTGGTGCCTTTTGTGCGCCTCTACCGCAATCGCGCGGACTACGACAACTGGTTTCGCGACGAGTCGATCTACCAGATGGTGCAGGCCGAACTGTCGCGCGGCACGGCGGCCGGCCCGTTTCGCGGCCTTGGCGAGTTCCACCTGTACGACAGCAACAACGCCGATGGCCCGGTCGCCCGCAAGCTGATGGCGCTGGCCGAGGAAAAGCAACTCGCCGTGCTGGCTCACGTGGATGACGCCGCCATCGAGCTGCTGATGGCCAACACGCCGTCCAAAGGGCAGAAAGTGCGGCTGATCTGGGCCCACACCGGCATCGGCGGTGCACCGGTGGAGCGCGTGGACCAGCTGCTGGCGCGCTACCCGCTGCTGATGGGCGAACTGTCCTACCGGCCCGGCCTGACTTGCGAGGACGGCAAACTGTGCCCGGCGTGGCGCGCGTTGCTGCTCAAATACCCGGGCCGATTCATGATCGGTTCCGACACCTGGGTCAACCAGCGCTGGCTGTACTATGACGAGCTGATGAAGGGTTACCGCGCCTGGCTGGGGGAGCTGCCCGCCGATGTTGCGCGGGGTATCGCATGGGACAACGGCGCAAGCCTGTTTGGAGTGAAATGATCCAGCTGCATTACGACCCCGGCACCGCCGCCATGGTGCCGCACATCCTGCTCGAGGAAATCGGCGCGCCGTACGAGCGGGTGCTGGTCCCTCGCGCGGCCAAGGCCCACAAGCAGCCGGCCTATCTGCGGCTCAACCCGAACGGCCTGATACCGGTGCTGGTCGACGCCGACCTGGTGCTGTATGAAACCGCGGCCATCGCGCTGCATCTGTGCGACACCCATCCGCAGGCCCGGCTCGCGCCGCCCCTGGGCAGTGCAGCGCGGGCCCACTTCTACAAATGGCTGATGTGGCTGACCAACACCCTGCAGGCCACCCTGATCGTCTACTTCTATCCCGACCGCTGGATGGACGAAGGCAATGCCGCCGGCGCCGCGGAGGTCAAGCGGCACGCGGAACGCAAGGTCGCGGCGCTGCTCGAGCAGCTGGATGCCGAGTTGGCCCGGCACGGCCAGAGCTGGTTCGGTGGGACACAGTACAGCGCGCTCGATCCGTATGTCTTCACGTTGTGCCGTTGGACCCGCAATTTCGCCAATGAGCGGCCGGCGCGCGAGTACAGCCACCTGGGCCCGTACCTGCAGCGCATGCTGGAGCGGCCCGCCGTGGCGCGCATGCTCGCCACCGAAAAGCTGGCCCCGCCCTTTGTCTAGCGGCCGCTGCGCGCCAGGTAGCGCTTGCGCCAGAACACCAGCACCACCCCGAATGCCACCAGGAGCATCAGTGCCAGCATGACCCACATTGCGCCGGACGAGTGAATCAGCGGCAGGAATTCGAAGTTCATGCCGAAGAAGCCGGTGATGAAGTTCAGGGGCAGGAACACCGCCGTCAGGGCGGTGAGCACACGCATGATCTCGTTGGTCCGGTGGCCCTGCGCCGAAAAGTGGATCTGCACGGCGGTTTCCGCGCCATGTTCCATGCGCCGGACGTGCTGCACCACCCGCTGCACATGCTCGATCACGTCCCGCGCCCGAGCCAGCAGGCTGTCGCGCTCGGCCTGGGCCATCCCCGGCGCCGGCTGCTCGCGCTGGGTGTCGAGCCATTCCTGCATCGCGTCGTTCTGCCCTTCGCACAGGTCCTCCAGCATGTGCAACGCAGAGCGCGCGGCCATTAGCGCGCCCCAGTCCGAGTTGCGCGCGCGGGGCCCGATCAGGTCCTGCTGCCACTGGTCCAGCTCGGCGCCGAGTTCCTTGCGCAACTCCAGGTAGCTGTCCACCATCAGGTTGAGCATCCGGAGCATCAAGTCGGCCGTGCCGGTCGGCAACCGGCTGCGGGCGGCGGCACTCAGCCCATCGCTTTGCACGGCATCGGCCAGGAAGCGTTCGATGAAGGCGCGGGCGGTGAAACATTCGGCCGGATGCACGGTGATCAGCAAGCGGTCGAAGACGACGAATCCGACGGCCCGGGTGCGGATGCGGCCGAACGAGGAGAGCGCTGCGGAAACCGGCGCCACGGGGCCCAGTTCGGCGCGGACCTCGGGTTCGCTGGCCAGCCGCCGGAAGATGACCAGGTCGTAGATCGAGGTGTAGTCGTAATGCGAGGGATGGTCCCGGTTGTCCAGGTCCTTCAGGTGCAGGTCCAGCATCGCGGAGCCGCCCAGTTTCTGTGCCGCCTGCTGCAGCGCAGCCGTCTCCTGGTCGAGGGTTTCCCGCTCCACGTAGATCCACACGAAACCATTGGCCGGGACCTGGGCTGGCACCTCCTCGAGGAACCTGAGCGTCCCGGCACCGAACTCGACGATGTGCATCGCGGCGGCTTGTTCCTTAGCGGCGCGACAGCCGGGCGGCGTCGAGGGCGAAATAGGTGAGCACCCCGTCGGCGCCGGCGCGCTTGAACGCCAGCAGGCTTTCCATCATCA
>JAAOZX010000104.1 GCA_012274225.1 Comamonadaceae bacterium
GAATATTATTCCATATCTAATTGATATCATAGTAATAAATACTCAATCGTTCGGCTTTTCAGAGTCAAATTGCGAGCATTTTTCGGTGGACCCGCTCTAGACTCGATTCATGAGCCTCACCCCTGCCCCCACCTTGGATCGCTGCGGCGAAACCACGGACAACATCGACACCCGTCTGGTCCACATCGGCCGCAATCCCGACGCATTCGGCGGGCTGGTCAATGTCCCGGTTTGCCGCGGCTCCACCGTGCTGGCCAGCAGCCTGGAGCAATGGGAGGCCGGCAAGTTGCCGGACAACCCCATGGCCAGCTACGGCCGCTTCGGCACGGCCACCACCCGCGCGTTCGAGACGGCGATGGCCGAGCTCGAGGGCGGCCATGCGTCCATCGTGTTCCCGTCGGGCCTGGCCGCATGCACCCATTCCATTCTTGCGATCGCGCGGCCGGCCGACCATGTGCTGATCACCGACAGCGCTTACGGGCCGACCCGGCAGTTCGCTTCGCGGGTGCTGACCCGCATGGGCATCGACGTGGAGTTCTACGATCCGTTGATCGGGGCCGGGATCTCGCGGCTGATGCGGCCCAATACCCGCCTGGTCTATGTCGAGTCGCCGGGCTCGATCACCTTCGAGGTGCAGGACGTGTCGGCCATTGCCGATGAGGCGCACCGCCGCGGCGCCTTCGTGGTCATGGACAACACCTGGGCCTCGCCGCTGTACTTCAAGCCGTTCGAGCACGGCGTCGACATCTCGATCCAGGCCGCCACCAAATACATCGTCGGCCACTCCGACGCCCTGCTCGGCGTGGCCACCGCCAACCGGCGCGCCTGGGACCTGCTGCGCGAGGGCGCGCACGACTTCGGCCAGACCGCCGGCCCGGACGACATCAACCTGGCGCTGCGCGGGTTGCGCACTCTGTCGGTGCGGCTGCGCCAGCACCAGTACAGCGGCGTGGCATTGGCGCAGCGCCTCGCCCGCCATCCGGCCGTGGCCCGCGTCCTGCATCCCGCGCTGCCCGGCGACGCCGGACATGCCTTGTGGCAACGAGACTTTCACGGCGCCAGCGGTCTCTTCGGCGTGGCGCTGCAGCCCCTGACGCGCGCCCAGTTGTCGGTGTTCTTCGCCAGCCTGCGGCTGTTCGGCATCGGCCTGTCGTGGGGCGGCTATGAGAGCCTGGCGCTACCGGTGGATCCACCCGTCCGCTCGGTGCGTCGTCTGGCGTGCGACGGCCCGCTGATCCGGGTGCACGCCGGGCTCGAGGACCCGGACGACCTGGCCGCCGACTTCGTGTCCGCACTGGACGCCGCGTCGCGCGCAGGGTCTTCCGCGAGGCCGCAGCGCGAGGCTGTCAAGGCCCAGGAAGCCTGAGCCTGCCCCAGATCAAGGTCGCGGGGCAGGTGTTTTCACCGGCTGGCCGCTGGGTAAATTGCCTAGAATGCACCGATGGCCCGCGCCCCGCGCGGCGGCCCTCAGAACATAAGAAAACAGGAGCAGTACCGATGACGGAAATCGAAGACCTGCGCGCGCAGCTGAAGGCGGCGCTCAAGAGCCGCGCCATGGTCTACAGCGCGGTGCACGACGAGATCGCGCAGGAGTACGGCGAAGCCAAGGCCGAGGAAATCCTGAAGCGCGCCATCTACAAGCGGGGCGCGGCGATCTGCGGCAAGTTCAAGGCCTATGCGCCGGCGGACTTTTCCGGCCTGCGCGACGCCTTCCTGGATTTCGTTCCCGATCACGGCAAGATGTTCGCGCCGGAAGTTGTCTTCTGCGATCACAACGCCCTGGACATCAAGTTCCACGCCTGCCCGCTCAAGGAAGCCTGGGAAGACGCCCAGTTCTCTCCCAAGCGCATCGAAACGCTGTGCCGCATCGCCGGGTTCGTCGACAACGGCACCTTCGAGCAGGCCGGCTTCGAACTGCAGTCCGACACCTGGAAGCCCGGCGAGGAAGGCTGCTGCTTCCTGCACATCCGCCGCAAGGCCTGATCCGATCCCGCCGGCTTTCGGCATCGCGCTCGTATTCATTCCAAGGAGACACCATGATTCGCAAATTCATACCGGCCCTGCTCGGCCTGGCGCTGGCCGCCGGGGCAACCGTCGCGGCCGCCCAGGGCAAGATCGCGATCGGCTACCAGCTGCCGTTGACCGGCGACACGTCGCAGTACGGGATCATGTTCAAGAACTCGGCGCAGATGGCGCTGGAGGAATTCAACAAGTCCGGCAAGCTCAAGGGCGCCACGGTGGAAATCAAGTTCGAGGACAGCAAGAGCGACGCCAAGGAAGGCGTGAACATCGCCAAGAAGTTCTCCGACGATCCATCCATCGTGGGCGTGATCGGCGACTTCAACTCCACCGTGTCGATGGCGGCGGGCCAGGTCTACGCCCAGCAGAAGATGCCGCAGCTGTCGCAGACCGCCTCTCACCCCGATTTCCTGAAGATCAGCGACTGGCAGTTCCGCAACATCACCACGATGGCGATCGAATCGCCCTTCATCGCCAAGTGGCTGGACCAGGACAAGCTGAAGAAATACGCGGTGGTGGCGATCCAGAACGACTGGGGCCAGACGGCAGTGCAGAACTTCGCCGACGCGGTGAAGAAGAACGGCGACGAGGTCGTCGCCACCGAGTTCTTCAATCCCGGCAACCGCGACTTCCGCTCGATCCTGACCAAGATCTCGCGCGACAAGCCCGACGCGATCGTGCTGTTCATGTTCTACGAGGAAAGCTCCTCGCTACTGCAGCAACGGCTGCAAATGAACATCAAGACGCCGATCTACTCGGCCTCGCCGTCCTACGAGCCGAAATTGCTGCAGCTGGCCGGCCCCGCCGCCAACGGCGTCTTCCTGCCCACCACCTTCGTCGCCGACAACCCCGATCCCAAGGTCAAGTCGTTCGTCGAGGGCTATCGCACGCGCTACGGCTCCGAGCCGAGCATGTTCGCCGCGCAAGCCTATGACGCCACCAACATCATGCTCAACGCCATCGTCGCCGCCGGCCCGAACCCGACCCGCCAGAAGGTGCGCGACGCACTGGCCGCCACCCGCAACTTCGCCGGCGTGACCGGCGATACCACCTTCGACCCCAAGACC
>JAAOZX010000105.1 GCA_012274225.1 Comamonadaceae bacterium
CTGCCGGTCTTGACGATGCCCTCCTCCAGGCTCCAGCCTTCGCTGCGGGTGTACTGAAAATACAGATCGGCATCGTCGACCTTGTGGGCCCGGATTTCCGCCAGGGCGCGCGCCAGATGGGTTTCGTCCAGGCCGAACGGCGCCAGCAGCAGGCGCTGCGCCGTGGCCAGGCGTTCGAGGGTGGGTTCGCGAGAGATCATCGGGCCGATTCTAGACTTGCGGCCCTGCCCCTGCGCCCCGGCGGGTCAGTGGCCCGGCCTCCGGAACCCAGGCCGGCGGTTCACGACTGCACCAGCCGCTTTCCCTTGGCGATGGACATCAGGATGCCCAGCCCCATGCCCAGCGTCACCATTGCGGTCCCGCCGTAACTGATGAACGGCAACGGCACGCCCACCACCGGCAGGATGCCGCTGACCATGCCCATGTTGACGAAGGCATAGGTGAAGAAAATCATCGTGATCGCGCCGGCCAGCAGCCGCGAGAACAGCGTCGAGGCCTCCAGCGTGATGGCGAGGCCGCGCAGCACCAGGAACAGGAAGCCGGCGATCAGGCACAGATTGCCGATCAGGCCGAACTCCTCCGAGTAGGCGGCGAAGATGAAATCGGTGGTGCGCTCGGGAATGAATTCCAGGTGGGTCTGGGTGCCCTGCATGAAGCCCTTGCCGAAGACGCCGCCCGAGCCGATGGCAATCATGCCCTGGATGATGTGGAAGCCCTTGCCCAGCGGGTCCTTGCTGGGATCGAGCAGGGTGCAGATGCGCTGTTGCTGGTAATCGTGCAGCACCGGCCAGCGCACGCCGTCCGCGCACAGCTGCGACTCGAACACGATGACCAGCACCGCGGCGGTCAATCCCACCAGCACCGGCGGCAGGATCAGTTTCCAGCTGAGCCCCGCGAAGAAGATCACCGAGAGGCCGGCGGCCAGCACCAGCACGGCCGTGCCGAGGTCGGGCTGCTTGACGATCAGCCCCACCGGCACTGCCAGGAACAGCCCCGCCATCAGGAAATCGAGCGGCCGCAGTTGCCCCTCGCGCTTCTGGAACCACCAGGCCAGCATCAGCGGCATGGCGATCTTCAGGATTTCGCTGGGCTGGATGACCACGCCGACGTTGATCCAGCGCTTGGCGCCCTTCTTGGTGACGCCGAAGACCGCCACCGCCACCAGCAGCGAAACGCCGAGCAGGTACAGCGGCACCGCCAGGCTCATCAGCCGCTGCGGCGGCACCTGGGCCAGCACGAACATGAGCCCGGCTGCGATCAGCATGTTGCGGCTGTGGTCGACGAAACGGGTGCCATGGTCGTAGCCCGACGAATACATGGTCAGCAGGCCGGCGCAGGCCAGCAGGAAGACGGCGAAAGCCAGCGGTCCGTCGAACCCCTGCAGCGTCGGCGCGATCCGTTGCAGGATCGACGGCTTTTCAAAGACAGCGGACATGGCGGAATTATCTCCGGTGGCATCATCCCCGGATGAGCACATTGCCACTTCCGGTTACAAACCTTCTCTATCTGCACGGCTTCCGCTCCTCCCCCTTGTCGTCCAAGGCACAGCAGCTGGCGCGGCGAGTGGCCGAACGCAATCCGCTGGTGCAATGGTGGTGCCCCCAACTGCCACCCTCCCCGCGCGCCGCGATGGACATGGTGCGGCAGGGGGTCGCCGACTGGCCCCGGGCCACCACGGGCGTGATCGGGTCGTCCCTGGGCGGCTTTTATGCCGCCCATCTGGCCGGGAAACTGGGTTGCCGGGCGGTGCTGCTCAACCCGGCCGTGCATCCGGCCCGCGACCTCGCCGGCGCCATCGGCGAGAACGCCGCCTGGCACCACCCCGATCAGCATTTCTTCTTCGAGCCCGGATTCGTGGACGAACTGCGGGCCCTGGAAAGCGGCCCCGTTGCCAGGCCGGAAAGTTGTTTCGCCGTGATCGCCAAGGGCGATGAGGTGCTGGACTGGCGCGAAATGACGGCCTTTTGCGCCGGCGCGCGCATCAAACTGCTCGAGGGCGGCGACCATGGCCTCGCCGATTTCGACCGGCACATCGACGAGGTGCTGGCTTTTCTGGGCCTCGCCTGAAAAGCGTCGCATGGGACAATCGTTCCCATGTTTGCATTGTTTGAAGAAGCCGGGAAGTTCCAGACCGGGCGGGTGTTGGCCGAAGCGGAGGCATCGGCCCAGATCGAGCTCGACAGCGGCAAGCGCGTCAAGGTCAAGGCCGCCAACATCCTGCTGAAATTCGACCAGCCGTCGCCGGCCGACCTGATGCGCGAAGCGCAGGCGCTGGCCGCCGGCATCGACCTGGAACTGGCTTGGGAGTTCGCGCCCGAACAGGAATTTGGCTTTGCCGATCTGGCCCGTGAGTACTTCAGCGAGAAGGCCACCCTGGCGCAGCAGGTGGCGGTGCTGCTGCGGCTGTTCGAGTCGCCCCACTATTTCCGCCGCAGCGGCCGCGGGCGCTTTCGCAAGGCGCCGGCGGAGATCCTGCAGCTGGCGCTGGTGGCCATCGAGAAGAAGAAGCAGGTGCTGGCGCAGATCGCCGCCTGGGCTGCGGAGCTGGCAGCCGGCACCTGCCCGGCGCCGATCCGCGAGCAGCTCTTCAAGCTCCTGTTCAAGCCCGACAAGAACGCGCCCGAGTACAAGGCCGTGGTCGAAGCCTCGCGGGCAACGCATAGCGCGCCGCTGGACCTGCTTCAGCGCGCCGGTGCGATCGCCTCGCCCTACCAGTTCCACTGGAAGCGTTTCCTGTTCGAAAACTTTCCCCGTGGCACGGACTTCCCCGCGCTGCAAGCCCCCGCTATCCGCGACGAGCTGCCGGTGGCCCCGATCCGCGCGTTTTCCATCGACGACTCCAGCACCACGGAGATCGACGACGCGCTGTCGGTGCAGGCCCTGGGTTCCGGCACGGTGACGGTGGGTGTCCACATCGCGGCGCCGGGCCTCGCGCTCCAGCCGGCCACGGCGATCGATCAGGTGGCGCGCCAGCGCCTGTCGACGGTCTACATGCCCGGCTACAAGGTCACCATGCTGCCCGATGACGTGGTACAGGCCTACACGCTGCAGGCAGGACGCGACTGCCCTGCGGTGTCGCTCTATGCCGACTTCGATGAAGCCACGCTGATGCTCAAGGAGACGCGCACCCGGCTGGAGCGCGTGCCGATCGTGGCCAACCTGCGCCACGACCAGCTCGATGCGCTGATCACCGAGGAGTGGCTGCGCAACCCGGCGCACGGCGCCGCCGAAGTGCCGGACTTCCTGGCCGGCTTGCGCGAGCCCCTGTCGTTCCTGTTCCGGCTGGCCTCGCACCTGAAATCCCTGCGCGAAGTGGCACGCGGCAAGCCGGAGAACTTCAACCGCCCCGACTACAACTTCAGGCTGGTCGGCAACGATGGCGCCGAACCGGATGGCAGCGAGCAGGTGCAGATCTCGGTGCGGCGGCGCGGCGCGCCGCTGGATCTGATCGTTTCCGAGGCGATGATCCTGGCCAACAGCAGCTGGGGCAGCTGGCTGGGCGAGCTGGGCGTTCCGGCGATTTACCGCAGCCAGGCCAGCCTGGCGCCGGGCGTCAAGGTTCGCATGGGCACCAAGCCGCTGCCGCATGCGGGCATCGGCGTCAAAAGCTATGCCTGGAGCACGTCGCCGCTGCGTCGCTACACCGACCTCGTCAACCAGTGGCAGATCATCGCCGCCGCCCGCCATGGCCGCACCGCCGCTTTGGCCGCGCCATTCAAGCCCAAGGACGCTGAGCTGTTCTCTGTAATCTCCGGCTTCGACTCAGCGTATGCCGCATACAACGCCCACCAGGCCGGCATGGAACGCTTCTGGACGCTGCGTTACCTGCAGCAGCAGGGCATCGCCGACCTGGTTGGCACTGTCGTTCGCGAAGGCCTGGTGCGCGCCGACGACCTGCCGCTGGTGCTGCCGGTGGTGGGCGGCGCCGACCTGCCGCGCGGCGCCCGGGTCCGGGTCAAGCTCGGCGACATCGACGTGATCACGCTGGACGTGAAAGGCACCGTCGTCGAGCGCCTCGATGTCGCTCCGGAGCCACTCGGTGCCGACGAAGACGAGGAAGAGGACCAGGCGGCCGCCGGCCCGATTGCCATCGCCGTCGATGTCAACGACACTGAGGAAGTCGCCACAGCTGCCGCCGAAAATCCGACTTCGTGAACCTGCGCTCGTTCAGTACCCTGCAGATCGCGCTCGGCGCGTCCTTTGCCGTGCATGCCGTGCTGCTGACGGTGCGCTTCGTCGACCCCGAGGCCTTCAACCGGGTGTTCGAAGACACCCCGCTGGAGGTGATCCTGGTCAACACCCGGACCAACGAGAAACCCGACAAGGCGCGCGCCATCGCGCAGACCTCGCTGGCCGGCGGCGGCGATGCGGCCAAGGGCCACGCCACCTCGCCGCTGCCGCCCTCCGCGCTGACCTCGATGGGCGACTCCGCCGAAGACGCGCAACAGAAGATCGACGCGATGCAGGAGCAGCAGACCTTGCTGCTGACGCAGATCCGCAAGATGCTGGCGACGATGCCGTCGCCCGATCCCAAGCAACCCACCAGCGACCCGGAGGCGATGGCGCGCGAAAACAAGCGCAAGCAGCTGATCAAGATGCTGGCCGAGATCGAGCGGCGCATCAACGAGGAGAACGCGCGGCCGAAGAAGCGCTACATCAGCCCGTCAACGCGCGAGGAGGTGTATGCGGTGTACTACGACGGGCTGCGCCGCAAGATCGAGGACAAGGGCACCCACAACTTCCCCGAGGTCGCCGGTCGCAAGCTGTACGGCGAACTCACGATGATCGTCACCGTCAATTTCGACGGCAAGGTGCTGGACACCGAAGTGGCGCAGAGCTCGGGCATCCTGGCGCTGGACCGGCGCGCTTCCACCATCGCCCGTAGCGCCGGGCCGTTCGGCCGCTTCAGCGAAGCCATGCGCCGCAAGGCCGACCAGATCGTGGTGGTATCGCGCTTCAAGTTCACCCGTGAGGAAACGCTGGAAACCCAGCTCACCGACCGATGACCGACCGTTATTGCGTGATGGGCAATCCGGTGGAGCACAGCAAGTCGCCCTGGATCCATGCCCGCTTCGCCGAACTCACCGGCCAGGACCTGCGCTACGACCGGCTGCAGGTGCTGCCCGGCGATTTTCCGCGCGCCGTGCACGCGTTTCGGGCCGAAGGCGGCCATGGCTGCAACGTCACGGTGCCGTTCAAGTTCGAGGCGGCGGCGCTGGCCACCCGAAGATCGGCACGGGCGCAACTGGCGCAGGCCTGCAACACCCTGCGCTTCGACGGCCATGAGATCTTCGGCGACAACACGGACGGCGTCGGCCTGGTGGGCGACATCACCGGCAACGCCGGCGTGGCCATCGCCGGGCGCGAGCTGCTGCTGATCGGCGCCGGCGGCGCAGCGGCCGGCGTGCTCGGTCCCTTGATCGAGGCGCGGCCGCGGCGGATCGTCGTGGCCAATCGCAGTCACCAGGGTGCGATGGATCTGGTCCAGCGACACAGCGAACTGGGCCGCGAACACGGCGTGGCCCTGGCCACCTGCGCGCTGGATGCCGTGCCCGGCGCTTTCGACCTGGTGGTCAACGCCACGGCCACCAGCCTGGGCGGCGGCGGCGTTCCGGTATCGGACGGTGTGCTGCGACCGCGCACCCTGGCTTGCGACCTGATGTACGGGCCGCTAGCCCGCGGCTTCCTGGATTGGGCGCAGCGGCACGGTGCGGTGCCGCGCGACGGCCTGGGGATGCTGGTGGAGCAGGCGGCCGAGTCCTTCCGGGTCTGGCGCGGCGTGCGGCCGCCGTCGGCCGCCGTGCTCGCAGAATTGCGCGCGCTGATGGATTCGCAATCGTGAAGGCAGCGTGGCGCGCGGTCGTGCTGCTGCTCGTCGCGGCCCTGGCCCTGGAGCTGTTCTTCCTCGCGCGCATCGCCCTGGCGGCCACGTTCGATCCGCAGTCCACCACCTTCCAGCGTTCCGAGGCCTGGCGGCTGGTCCGCAAGGGCCCGTTGCGCTGGCGCCAACACTGGGTGAGCTACGACCGCATTTCCGACAACCTGAAGCGGGCCGTGATCGCGTCCGAGGATGGCAGCTTTGCCGTTCACGAAGGAGTGGACTGGGAGGCCCTGGAGAAAGCCTGGGAACGCAACGCCCAGGCGGAAGAACGCGCGGCCCGGCAACGGCCGCGCACGGCGCCGCGGGCCCAGCTCGCGCCCCAGCCGGTGCGCCAGCCCAAGATCGTCGGCGGCTCGACCATCACCCAGCAGCTGGCCAAGAACCTGCTCCTCTCGGGCGAGCGCACGCTCTTTCGCAAAGGCCAGGAGATGGTGCTGACTTTCGCGCTGGAGTCGATGCTGGGCAAGGAGCGCATCCTGGAAATCTACCTCAATAGCGTGGAGTGGGGTGAAGGCGTGTTCGGCGCCGAGGCCGCGGCGCGCCACTATTACCGCAAGGGGGCCGACCAGCTCAGTGCCTACGAGGCGGCCCGGCTCGCCGTGA
>JAAOZX010000488.1 GCA_012274225.1 Comamonadaceae bacterium
GGCAGTGGTGTTAGGTTGGGCGATCTTAGGGAGGCCGTGCGGCCATGGCCAATATGGAATGCGCCTCAGGCCATAAAGATTTTGGATGCAGGGTTTTCCCAGGGGCGCTGCACGGAACTGCACAGCTTCGCTGCCGGGCATAAGCAGGGCTTAGAGCGCTATCGCCATTCCGTCTTGGAGATCGCAGCGCTGCCACCTACATTGCTTGGACTCAGAGGAGACAGGACCCATGCAGCCATCCGTGCTCGTCACCCGCGCCACCTTCCCCGACATCGCCGATCGTCTGCGCCGGTATTTCGCCGTGGAGGACAACCCCGATGACACCATCTGGCCCCAGCCCGAGCTGATCCGGCGTCTGCAGGGTAGGCAAGGCGCCATGACCACCGGCAGCGAGCGCATCGACGCGACATTGCTCGACGCTTGCCCGCAATTGCGCGCCGTTTGCAACGTCGGGGTGGGCTACAACAACGTCGACGTCGCGGCCTGCACCGCGCGAGGCGTCCTGCTCACCAACACCCCCGATGTCCTGACCGAGACGACGGCCGACTTCGGGTTTGCGCTGATGATGGCAACCGCCCGCCGGGTCACCGAATCGGAGCGCTTCCTGCGCCGGGGCGAATGGATCAAGACCGGACGTTTCGACCAGTTCCTGGGTCCCGACGTGCATGGCGCCACGTTGGGCATCCTGGGCATGGGCCGTATCGGCCAGGCGATCGCGCGGCGTGGCGCCCTCGGCTTTCGCATGCAAGTGATCTATCACAACCGCTCGCGCCTGGACCTGGCCGTGGAGGCCGCTTGCGGCGCCCGATACGTGGACAAGCAGACGCTGCTGGCGCAAGCCGACCACCTGGTGCTGGTGGTGCCATACTCGGCCGGTTCGCACCATGCCATCGGTGCCGCCGAGTTGGCGCGGATGAAGCCGACAGCTACGCTGACCAATATCGCGCGTGGCGGCATCGTCGACGACGCAGCGCTGGCGCAAGCGCTTCGTGAAGGGCGAATCGCGGCGGCGGGGCTAGACGTGTTTGAAGGCGAACCCAAGGTCCCCCCGGCTCTGCTGGAACTGCCCAATGTCGTCTTGACACCGCATATCGGCAGCGCGTCGGTTGCGACACGGCATGCCATGGCCGCGCTGACGGCTGACAATCTGATCGCGGCACTGGGCTGCGGCCCGAACGCCGGCAAACCGCAGACGCCCGTCAACCCCGAGGTCCTGAAGTGAGTCACATCATGAATTCAGTGCTGCAACGCTTCAATCTCGCCGGCAAGACCGCGCTGGTGACCGGGTCCAGCACCGGTATCGGCTACGCATTGGCCGGTGGTCTGGCCGCTGCCGGTGCCACCGTCGTTCTCAATGCGCGTGGCACCGACAAGCTTGAAACGGCGGCACAGCGCCTGCGCGACGCGGGTGCTGCGGTCCACACCGCGGCGTTCGACGTCACGTCCGCCGAGGCGGTGTCTGCGGCCATCGCCGCGATCGAACGCGACATCGGCGCCATCGACATCCTGGTGAACAATGCCGGCGTGCAACGGCGCGCACCGCTGGAGGAATTCCCGAAGGCGCAATGGGACGAGCTGATGCGCATCAATGTCGACAGCGTGTTCCTGGTCGGGCAGGCGGTGGCGCGGCAGATGATTCCCCGACGGCGCGGCAAGATGATCAACATCTGCTCGGTGCAAAGCGAACTGGGGCGCCCGAACATCGCGCCCTACGCCGCCAGTAAGGGCGCCGTCAAGATGCTGACCAAAGGCATGGCGATCGACTGGGGACAATACGGAATCCAGGTCAACGGCCTGGGGCCGGGCTACTTCAAGACCGAACTGACGGAAGCCCTGGTGAAGAACGAGGAGTTCTCGCGCTGGCTGATCGCCCGCACGCCGTCGCGGCGTTGGGGTGATGTGGAGGACCTGGTGGGCGCCGCCATCTTCCTGGCCAGCGACGCCTCGAATTTCGTCAACGGTCACATCCTGTACGTCGATGGCGGCGTCACGGCGACGCTGTAAGCGGCAATCCGACCCATCCAAAGGATCCCATGGAAGCTCTTGTCATTCACGCACCCGGCGACCTGCGGGTCGAGACCATCGAGACACCGCCGCTGCAGCCGCGGCAGTTGCGCGTCCGCGTTCGCGCAGGCGGCATCTGCGGCTCCGACCTGCACTATTTTCAGAATGGCGGCTTCGGGACCGTGCGAATCAAGGAACCCATGGTGCTGGGCCACGAGGTGGCGGGCGTCATCGAGGAACTGGGGCCCGAGAGTGCTGGCTTCAGCGTGGGCCAGCGTATTGCGATCAGCCCCAGCCGCCCCTGCGGGCAGTGCCGTTACTGCCAGGAAGGGCTGCAGAACCACTGCCTGGACATGCGCTATTACGGCAGCGCCATGCGCACGCCGCATGTGCAGGGCGCGTTCCGCCAGGAGATCGTGGTCGAGACCTACCAGGCGCACCGACTGGCCGACCGTGTGAGCGACAACGAGGGGGCCATGTGCGAGCCGCTGTCGGTCGCGCTGCACGCCGTGCGCCGGGCCGGGCCGCTGCTCGGCAAACGGGTCCTGGTCACCGGCTGCGGCCCGATCGGTGCGCTGCTGGTGATTGCCGCGCGCCGCGCCGGCGCAGCGCAGATCGTGGTGACCGACGTGGGTCCCTATCCGCTGCGCAAGGCGCTGGAAGTCGGCGCCGACGAGGTGATCAATGTCGCCGAGGAAGCCGAGGGACTGGCCCGCTTCAGTGCGGACAAGGGCTACTTCGATGTGCTGTTCGAAGCCAGCGGCAACGAGCGCGCCCTGCGCGGGGCGTTCGACGCGTTGCGGCCGCGCGCTGTCATCGTGCAGGTCGGCCTGGGCGGCGAGATGACGCTGCCAATGAATACCATCGTGGCCAAGGAATTCGATCTCCGCGGCGCCTTCCGCTTCCATGAGGAATTCGCGGTGGCTGTGGAA
>JAAOZX010000106.1 GCA_012274225.1 Comamonadaceae bacterium
ACCGCGACGGTCCGGTAAGCCAGATGGCCGGTGGGCTGGGGCGGCCCGTCCCGCAAGATCTGGCTGCGGACCTCGCTCCACAGGCCGTCGGCTCCGACCAGCACGTCGCATTCTTCCTGGCGGCTGTTGGCGAAGCCCACGGTGACGCTGTTGGGGCCGGGCGTCGCCACGGTGATGCGAGACGCCAACTCCGGAGCTACACCGGACCGGCGTGCCGCAGACTCCAGGACGGCGTGCAGATCCGCGCGATGCACGGTCAGGTAGGGAGCCCCGTAGCGCTGGGCAAATTCGGCGCCCAGATCCATGCGACCGAGTTCCCAGCCGTTGTGTGCACTGCGCACCCGCAGCCGCCGGGGCCGGGCCGCGACATCCAGCAAGGCCTGCTCCATGCCCCAGCCCGCCAGGATCCGGGTGGTGTTCGGGCCGAGCTGGATGCCGGCGCCGACTTCGCTGAACTCCCGGGCCTGCTCGTATACCTTGGCTTGCCAGCCCGCCCGCGTGCACGCGACTGCCGCCGCCAGCCCGCCCATGCCGCCGCCGGCGACGACGACGACGCGACGCGTCACGCAGCGCCTTGCCGGGTTACGGGAGCGGACGAAGCGGTTGCGAGAATCATGGCCAGTCTTCCCGTGCTCATGCAGCGAGCAACTGTCTCAGCACGAACGGAAGGATGCCGCCGTGTTTGTAGTAATCGACTTCGATCGGCGTGTCGATGCGCAGTGTGACGGTTAGCTCCTGGCGGCTGCCGTCGGGGCGCGTCACCACCAGGGTGGCATCGCTTTGCGGCCGCAGCAGCGGGTCGGGCAGCACGTCGATCAGCTCGTCGCCCTTCAGCCGCAACGACTGCCAGGTGTCGCTGTTCTTGAATTGCAGCGGCAAAACGCCCATGCCGACCAGATTGCTGCGGTGAATCCGCTCGAAGCTGCGGGCCACCACGGCCCGGATGCCCAGCAGCTGGGTACCCTTGGCGGCCCAATCGCGCGACGAGCCGGTGCCGTATTCCTCGCCGGCAAAGATCACCGTCGGCCGGCCCTCGGCAACGTACTTCATCGCCGCGTCGTAGATGAACATCTTCCGGGCCTGGCCGCTGGGGTCGTGATAAATCGTCAGGCCCCCTTCTTCACGCGAGCCGTCGGCCCCGGCCGGGATCATCAGGTTCTTGATGCGCACGTTGGCAAAGGTCCCGCGCATCATCACTTCGTGGTTACCGCGGCGCGAGCCGTAGCTGTTGAAGTCGGGCTTGGCCACGCCGTGGGTCAGCAGCCATTGGCCGGCCGGCGAGGTTTCCTTGATCGAACCGGCCGGCGAGATGTGGTCGGTGGTAATCGAGTCGCCGAAGAGCGCCATGATGCGGGCACCCCGCACCGCCACTGCGCTGGCGCTGTGGGTGCCCGTGCCCTGGGGCTCAAGCGTGAAATCCTCGAAGAACGGCGGCTCGGCAATGTAGGTGCTGCGCGGCCAGGTGTAGGCCTGTCCGCTGACCCCGTGAATGTCCTGCCACAGGGCACCGGGCTCGGTCTTCACCTTGGCGTAGTTTGCCCGATAGGCTTTGCCGTTCAGCGCAAATTTCATGAGCTTGTGGATTTCGTCGCTGGACGGCCAGATGTCGCCCAGGTAGACATCCTTGCCGCCGCGGCCCTGCCCTACCGGTTCGCTCATCAGGTCCTTCAGCACCGTGCCGGCGATCGCATAGGCCACCACCAGCGGCGGGCTGGCCAGGAAATTCGCCTTGATGTTGGGATGGATGCGCGCCTCGAAGTTGCGATTGCCGGACAGCACCGCGGCGCAGACCAGGTCGCTCTTGGTGATCGCGTCGTTGATCTCGGGCGCGAGATCGCCCGAGTTGCCGATGCAAGTGGTGCAGCCATAACCCACCAGCGAGAAACCCAGTTGCTCCAGGTAGGGCAGCAGGCCGGCCCGTTCCAGATATTCCGTGACGATGCGCGAACCGGGCGCCAGCGAGGTCTTGACGTGGGGCTTGACACTCAGGCCCGCCTCGACAGCTTTCCTGGCGAGCAGCCCCGCGGCCAGCAGAACCCCGGGATTGGAAGTGTTGGTGCAACTCGTGATCGCCGCAATCAGCACATCGCCATTGCCGATGGTCACGTTCTCCTGGAGGTCCGAAGGTGCCGAAGGTGCTTCCGACTGGGCCGACGCCAGGGTCGGCTTGTTGCCTTCCATTTCCATCACGAAACGTTCTGCAGCCAGCGGAGTCGGCGGGCTGGCGGGAACCTTCGGATCGGGCTCCTGGCCGGCCAGGTGGACCAGGTGGCGCGTGAGCAGCAGCCCGGCCGGCAGGTTGAAGCCGTTCTCCGCGATCGGCTTGCTGAAAAGCGATGTGAAGGTGCGGGCCACTTTGCCCAGCTCGATGCGATCCTGCGGCCGCTTCGGCCCGGCGAGGCTGGGCGTCACGTCGCCGAGGTCCAGGCTCACCACCTGCGAATAGTCAATCTCGCCGGTCAGCGGCACGCCGAACAGGCCCTGGGCGCGGAAGTAGGCTTCCAGCGTCTCGATCTGTTCCGCGGTGCGGCCGGTTCCGCGATAGTAGTCGAGAGTCTTCTCGTCGACCGGAAAGAAACCCATCGTCGCGCCGTATTCGGGGGCCATGTTGCCGATGGTCGCGCGGTCCGGCACCGCCAGTGTCCGCGTTCCCTCGCCGAAGAACTCGACGAATTTGCCCACCACCTTGTGCCGGCGCAGCAGTTCGGTCACGGTCAGCACCAGGTCGGTGGCGGTGCAGCCTTCGCGCAATTTGCCGGTCAGGCGGAATCCGATCACTTCGGGGATCAGCATGGAAATGGGCTGACCCAGCATGGCCGCTTCGGCTTCGATGCCGCCCACGCCCCAGCCAAGCACCGCAAGGCCGTTGACCATGGTGGTATGAC
>JAAOZX010000489.1 GCA_012274225.1 Comamonadaceae bacterium
CGGTGGCAAAGGGCCGGAGGGCAAGAGCGTCGCCAACCTCACGCCAACCGGCCTGAAAAGATGGAACGACGGTGACTTGAAGGAATTCTTGCTGTCCGGCCTGTCGCCCGACGGTGACGTAGCCGCCGCGGCCATGGGCGAGGTGGTCACCAACACGACCAGCAAACTCACCCCGCCGGACCTTGGCGCCCTGATCGCCTACCTGCGCTCCCTGGCGCCACTGCCCAACGAACCCAAGTAAGCAGCTTGCGCCGGTCGAAAGTGCAGGTTTCACGCCCCCCGCCTGGGCGCCCTCATCGTCCTGGGCGCTTGTGCCGGCGAGGTCACGTGGCTGGTCGGGAGGCTGACCGGAGCGATCGCGCTGCTCGTGCAGCGCTGCTTCGTGCAATCGCTGAGTCGAAGGGCTAAACTCGAGGGCCGTCATCGCAACCCACACGCGTGGAAACGCAACAGATACCGCTGATCCGGCTGGCGACGCCCAGCACTGCCGAAGAGCTGAACGCCGTGCGCGAGCTGTTTGTCGAATACGCGCGCGGCCTGGGCGTCGACCTTTGCTTTCAGAATTTCAATCAGGAACTGGCCGGCCTTCCGGGCGAATACGCCGCGCCGCGGGGCGTCCTGTTCATGGCGATGGTCGATGGCAAGGTGGCGGGCTGCTGCGCTGTGCGACCTGTCGACAATGCCGACTATCCGAACGCATCCGAAATGAAACGCCTGTATGTCCGCCCCGCATTCCGGGGCCTGGGGCTCGGGCGCCAGTTGGCCGAGGCGGCGATGGATGCGGCTCGCCAGGGCGGCTACGCCAGCGTGCTGCTGGACACCTTGAACGATATGGAGGCGGCCCGGGCGCTGTACACCGACCTCGGCTTCCATGAAATCCCGCCCTACTATCACAACCCGATCGCGGGCGCGCACTACCTGAAGGCGGATCTCGAGTAACCCTTGGCGGCACTGGCGCGCCGGGAATTTCGAACGCAGAGGTCGCAAAGAGTCCGCAGCGAAGGCCGTGTGGTTGGTTCTCTCCTGTCTGCTCTCTGCGCCCTTTGCGAAACCTCTGCGTCCTATGCGTCCTCTGCGTTCACAAGTCAGCAGAGTGCCGAAACTGTCCAGTAGCAATCAGCCCTTGGCCTGCTTCAGCAGCGTCTCCGCATCGCTCACTTCGAACTTGCCGGGCGCCTCGACGTTCAGCGCAGCCACCTTGCCGTCCTTGACCAGCATCGAATAGCGCGTGCTGCGCACGCCCATGCCGCGAGCCGTGAGGTCCAGCGTCAGGCCGGCCGCCTTGGCGAACTCGGCGCTGCCGTCGGCGAGCATCCGCACCTTGCCGCCGGCCTTCTGGTCGCGCGCCCAGGCGCCCATCACGAACGCGTCGTTGACGCTGACGCACCAGATCTCATCGACCCCGGCCTTCTTGAATGCTTCAGCCTGGGTGACGAAGCCCGGCACATGCTTGGCCGAGCAGGTGGGCGTGAAAGCACCCGGCAGCCCGAACAACGCGATCGTCTTGCCGGCGGTTGCCTGCGCGACGTTGACCGGATTGGGCCCGATGCTGCAGCCGTTGCCTTCGACTTCCGAATATTCCTGCAGGGTCACCGCAGGCAGGGAATCACCAACCTTGATCATGAGAGCTCCAAAAAGATCGTTTGAAAAGCGCTTGCAATGGGCTGGCATCCGGGACGAAAACCGGTCCGCCAAAGCAAAACGACCCACATTGTGGGCCGTTTTGGATGGGCTTGCAGAAGGCCGCGAATCAGACTTCGGCGGCTTTTTCGACCAGGCGGGTGGCGACCCAGTTCTTGGTCTTGGAGATCGGCCGGCTCTCGGTGATCTCGATCACGTCGCCGGTGTGGTACTCGCCCTTTTCGTCATGGGCGTGGTACTTGCTCGACTTGGCGACGATCTTGCCGTACAGCTCGTGCTTGACGCGACGCTCGACCAGCACGGTGACAGTCTTGGTGCGCTTGTCGCTCACCACCTTGCCGACCAGGGTGCGCTTGAGGGATGTTTTTGCTTCCGTCATGGTCGCTCCTTACTTGGCGGACGGGGTCTTCGCCCGTTCTTCGGCCTGCTTCTGGGCCAGGATGGTCTTGGCACGGGCGATGTCGCGCCGCGTGACGCGCATCGTTCCGGTGTTGGTCAGTTGTTGCGTGGCCTTCTGCATGCGCAGCCCGAAGTGGGCCTTTTGCAGCTCCTTGACTTCGGTCTGGAGGCCGGCGACGTCTTTCTTGCGCAGTTCAGCAGCTTTCATTTTTCCAATACTCCTGAATTACGCGCCGATCATGCGGCTGACAAAAGCGGTGCGCAGTGGCAGCTTGGCAGCGGCCAGGCGAAACGCCTCGCGCGCCAGCTCTTCAGGCACGCCAACGATCTCGAAGACCACCTTGCCGGGCTGGATTTCGGCGACATAGTACTCGGGGTTGCCCTTGCCGTTGCCCATCCGCACTTCGGCGGGCTTGTGCGAGATCGGCTTGTCGGGGAACACACGGATCCAGATCCGGCCGCCGCGCTTGACGTGGCGGGAAATCGCGCGGCGCGCGGCTTCGATCTGGCGGGCCGTGAGGCGGCCGCGGTCCGTGCACTTGAGGCCGAAGTCACCGAAGGCCACCGAGTTGCCCCGGGTGGCGATGCCGGTGTTACGGCCCTTCTGCTCTTTGCGGTATTTGCGGCGAGCGGGTTGCAGCATGTTTACTCTCCTTTACCGTCAGCCGGGGGAGTGGCTGGCGCGGCGGCTTTGCGAACGCGCTTAACGGTAGGTTTCGGTGCATCGGCACCTGGCGTTGCTTCTGCGGGCTTGTCGCTGCCGTCGGGCGGCGCGACATTGCCCGCACCGGCTGCGGGGCGACGGGGAGCGGGACCGCGGCGGTCACCGGCCGGACGATCGCCCGGGCGGGCATCGCGGCGCGGGCCGCGCGGACGGCGCTCTTCGTCGGGACGCGGGGTTTCCACGGCCGGCGCATCGTTGCGGCCGAGCGTGTCGCCCTTGTAGACCCAGACCTTGACACCGATCACGCCGTAGGTGGTCTTGGCTTCGGAGAAGCCGTAGTCGATGTCGGCGCGCAGGGTGTGCAGCGGCACGCGGCCTTCGCGGTACCACTCGGTACGCGCGATCTCGATGCCGTTCAGGCGGCCGGCGGACATGATCTTGATGCCCTGGGCACCCAGGCGCATCGCGTTCTGCATGGCGCGCTTCATCGCACGGCGGAACATGATCCGCTTTTCCAGCTGCTGCGTGATCGAATCGGCGATCAGCTGGGCGTCGATTTCGGGCTTGCGCACTTCCTCGATGTTCACAGCCACCGGCACGCCCAGGCGCTTGGCCAGCTCGCGCTTGAGGTTCTCGATGTCTTCGCCCTTCTTGCCGATCACCACGCCCGGACGCGCCGAATAGATGGTGATGCGGGCGTTCTTGGCCGGCCGCTCGATCAGCACCCGCGAGACGGCGGCGTTCTTGAGCTTGGCCTTCAGATACTCACGCACCTTGATGTCTTCGGCCAGCATGCCGGCGAAGTCACGGTTGTTGGCGTACCAGCGGCTGGCCCAGTTGCGGCTGACCGACAGGCGGAAGCCGGTAGGATGGATTTTCTGTCCCATATTCTTCCTGGAGCCTGTTAGTTGCTGACCGTCACGTACACATGGCACGTGGGCTTGACGATGCGATTGCCGCGGCCTTTGGCACGCGCGGTGAAGCGCTTGAGCGAAGCGCCCTGCTCGACGTAGATGGTCTTGACCTTCAATTCGTCGATGTCGGCGCCGTCGTTGTGTTCGGCGTTGGCGATGGCCGATTCCAGGACCTTCCGGACAATCAGCGCAGCTTTTTTCTGCGTGAAGTTCAGGATGTTGAGGGCCTGGTCCACCTTCTTGCCGCGGATCAGGTCGGCCACCAGGCGGCCCTTGTCGACCGAGAGGCGCACGCCGCGCAGGACTGCACGAGTTTCAGACATGTTGGTTCACCTTCACTTCTTCTGGACTTTCTTGTCCGCCGGGTGACCCTTGAAGGTGCGCGTCAGGGCGAATTCGCCCAGCTTGTGGCCCACCATCTGGTCGGTGATGTAGACCGGCACGTGCTGCTTGCCGTTGTGCACGGCGATGGTGAGCCCGATGAATTCGGGCAGAACCATGGAGCGGCGCGACCAGGTCTTGATCGGCTTCTTGTCCTTGGTGGTCACGGCCTTGTCGGCCTTGGCCACCAGGTGGTGGTCAACAAACGGACCCTTTTTGAGAGAGCGAGTCATTTGCTACCTCTTACTTTTTACGGCGCGACACGACCATCACCTGGGTGCGCTTGTTGTTGCGGGTGCGGTAACCCTTGGTCAGGTTGCCCCACGGATCGACCGGATGCCGGCCCTCGCCGGTCTTGCCTTCGCCGCCACCGTGCGGGTGGTCGACCGGGTTCATCACCACGCCGCGGACGGTCGGGCGGATGCCCATGTGGCGCTTGACGCCGGCCTTGCCGAGCTGGCGCAGGCTGTGCTCTTCGTTCGCTACTTCGCCGATCGTGGCGCGGCACTCGATGTGGATCTTTCGAACCTCACCGGAGCGCATCCGGACCTGGGCGTAGGTGCCTTCGCGCGCCAGCAGCGTTGCGGAAGTGCCGGCCGAGCGGGCGATCTGCGCGCCCTTGCCCGGCTTCAGCTCGATGCAGTGGATCGTCGAGCCGACCGGGATGTTGCGCACCGGCAGGGTGTTGCCGGCCCGGATCGGGGCCTCCGCGCCGGACAGCAGCGACGCGCCGACTTCCAGCCCGCGCGGGGCGATGATGTAGCGCCGCTCGCCGTCGGCGTAGCACACCAGCGCGATGTGGGCCGTGCGGTTCGGATCGTATTCGATGCGCTCGACCTTGGCGGCAATGCCGTCCTTGTCGCGCACGAAATCGACCACGCGGTAGTGGTGCTTGTGGCCGCCGCCCTTGTGCCGGGTGGTGATGTGGCCATTGTTGTTGCGACCGGACTTCTGGAACTGGGGCTCCAGCAGGGGCGCGTAGCCCTCACCCTTGTGCAGGTGATCGCGCGAGATCTTCACCATGCCGCGATGGCCGGGTGAAGTGGGTTTCATCTTGATGACTGCCATGGTCTTTACGCGCTTACGCGGCCTCCCCGTTGAGGTTCAGCTCCTGACCGGGCTTGAGCGTCACGTAGGCCTTGCGAATGTTGTCGCGACGGCCCACCGAGCGGCCGAAGCGCTTGGTCTTGCCTTTGGTGTTGACCACCGAAACGCCCTTGACCTCGACCTTGAACATCAGTTCGACGGCGGCCTTGATCTCGGGCTTGGTGGCGTCCTGCAGCACCTTGAACGTGACGGCATTGGTCTTGTCGGCCACGTGCGTCGCCTTCTCGGAGACGATCGGGGCGACCAGGACCTGCATCAGGCGTCCTTCATCGAAGCTGCGTTGAGCGGTGGTGGGATTGACGCGGCTCATAATGAAACCTCCGCCCTGCGGGCTGCGGTGCTATGAATCTTCGGAACGGCCGTGCGATTCATGCGAACATCTCCTTGAGCTTGTCGATGGCGCCCTTGGTGACCAGCACCTTGCGAAAGTGCACCAGCGACAGCGGATCGGCGTAACGCGGCTCGACGACGAGCACGTTCACCAGGTTGCGCGACGCCAGGTACAGGTTCTCGTCGACTTCCTCGGCGATCACCAGGACCGACTCGAGGTTCATCGCCTTGAAGCGGGCGGCCAGCTGCTTGGTCTTGGGCGAGTCCACCTTCATGGAATCGACCACGGCCAGCCGGCCTTCGCGGGCCAGCTGCGAGAAGATGGCAGCCATGCCGGCCCGGTACATCTTCTTGTTGATCTTCTGGGTGAAGTTCTCGTCCGGCATGTTCGGGAAGATCCGGCCGCCCCCGCGCCACAGCGGCGAGGAAGTCATGCCGGCGCGGGCGCGTCCCGTGCCCTTTTGCTTGAACGGTTTCTTGGTCGAGTGATGGACCTGTTCGCGGTCCTTCTGGGCGCGCGTGCCCTGGCGGGCATTGGCCTGGAAGGCGACGACGATCTGGTGCACCAGGTCCTCGTTGTATTCACGGCCGAACACGGTCTCGGGCGCGTCGTACTTCGACGCGGCCTGGCCCTGCTCGTTCAGGAGTTCGAGTTGCATGTTACTTCGCTCCTGTTATTTGGAAGCAGCCTTCGGCTGCGCGGCTGCGGCTTGCGGCTTGGCCTTCACGGCCGGGCGAACCGTTACGAAACCGCCCTTGGAGCCGGGGACGGCGCCCTTGATCAGCAGCAACTGGCGGGCCTCGTCGATGCGGAACACGTCCAGGTTCTGGGTGGTGACGGTGTCGTCGCCCAGGTGGCCGGTCATGCGCTTGCCCGGAAACACCCGGCCCGGGTCCTGCGCCATGCCGATCGAGCCGGGCACGTTGTGCGAGCGGCTGTTGCCGTGCGACGCGCGCTGCGACTTCATGTGGTGACGCTTGATGGTGCCGGCGAAGCCCTTGCCGATGGTCGTGCCCTGGACATCGACCTGTTGGCCCACAGCGAACACGTCAGCCGCGGGCACCGTGGCGCCGGCGGCGTACTTGGCGGCGGCTTCTGGGGTGACGCGGAATTCCTGGGTGATCTCACCGGCTTCCACACCCGCCTTGGCGAGGTGGCCGGCTTGCGGCTTGGTCACGCGCGAGGCCTTGCGCGAACCGAACGTGACCTGCAGGGACACGTAGCCGTCGTTCTCTTGGGTCTTCACCTGGGTCACGCGGTTGTTCGACACATCCACCACCGTGACAGGAACTGCGTCCCCATCATCGGTGAACAGGCGCATCATGCCCACCTTGCGGCCCAGCAACCCGAGGGAGTTGCTCTGACTCATTTTGTTGCTCCGTTACTTCCGCCGCAGCCGCTGCAATTGGCTTCTGCGTTTGACGCCGGAGCTTGCGGCCCAGGCGTTCGAAAGAAGGTTGATAAATTACTTCGGCCAACTTGGACGAAGCCACGAATTATATCCGGAAAATGGACTGAAGGCCAGGGGCTGGGGGTCAGGCAAATCCAATCCCGCCTGCCCACCGTCCCCGGCCTCCAGCTTGGCGGCCCTGAGCCTCGGGCGGTTGCGCCGCCAGGGCTTACTGCAGCTTGATTTCGACGTCCACGCCGGCCGGCAGGTCCAGCTTCATCAGCGCGTCCACGGTCTTGTCGGTCGGGTCGACGATGTCCATCAGGCGCTGGTGGGTGCGGATTTCGAACTGATCCCGGCTGCTCTTGTTGACGTGGGGCGAGCGCAGGATGTCGAAGCGCTTCATGCGCGTCGGCAGGGGCACTGGGCCCTTGACGATGGCGCCGGTGCGCTTGGCGGTGTCGACGATCTCCGCGGCCGACTGGTCGATCAGCTTGTAATCGAATGCCTTGAGGCGGATACGGATTTTCTGTTGGGTGGCCATGTTTGATCCTGATCAGTTGGGGACAGAGCTGAAGGTCTGTCCCGCAAAGTTATTGGTTATTCCAAAATCTTGGCAACCACACCCGAACCCACGGTCTTGCCGCCTTCGCGAATGGCAAAGCGCAGACCTTCCTGCATGGCGATCGGATTGATCAGCTTGACGGTGATCGACACGTTGTCGCCGGGCATGACCATTTCCTTGTCCTTGGGCAACTCGATGGCGCCGGTCACGTCCGTGGTGCGGAAGTAGAACTGGGGCCGGTAGTTGTTGAAGAACGGCGTGTGGCGCCC
>JAAOZX010000107.1 GCA_012274225.1 Comamonadaceae bacterium
GAAAACAGCATCCAGCCGACCCAGCGCACCGTGTCTTCCATCGGCACCTTGGCGATCCGGCACGACACCATCAGGTTCACGGCCAGCGGCGGCGTGAACTGCCCCAGCGACACCTTGAGCGTGAGGATGACGCCGAACCACACCACGTCCCAGTGGTAGTGGTTGACGATGGGCAGCAGCAGCGGCACGAAGATCAGGAAGATCGACACGCCGTCGAGGAACATGCCCACGGTGATCAGCAGCGCGATCAGCAGCGACAGCACGCCGTACTCGCCCAGGCCGGAATTGACGATGGCCCGGGTCAGCGGATCGATCACGCCCAGCGTCGACAGCGAATAGGCGAAGATGCCCGCAAGCGACACCACCAGCAAGATCTCCGCCGAGAGTTCGCCCGATTCGCGCAGGATCACGAACAGGTCGCGCAGCCGCATGGTCTGGTGCACGAAGAAGCCGATGAACAGGCCATAGAACACGGCGACCACGGCCGCCTCGGTGGGCGTGAACCAGCCGGCCCGCATGCCGCCCAGGATCAGCACCGGCGCCGCCAGCCCCCAGATCGCCTCGCGGAAGCTCTTCCAGAACGGTGGCCGCGGCAGGCTGGCCTCCAGCGCGCCCATCTTGTGCTTGCGCGCCAGCAGCACCGCCGGAATCATCAGCGCGAAGCCGGCCAGCACGCCCGGGATCATGCCGGCGGCGAACAGCGCGGGCACCGACGCGCCGGGCACCAGAACCGAATACACGATGAACGCAACCGAGGGCGGGATCAGGATGTCGGTGGCGGCCGCCGCGCCGACCACGCTGGCCGAATACGCCGGCGGATACCCGGCGCGCGACATGGCGGCGATCATGACGGCCCCGACCGCGGCGGCGTTGGCCGGGCCCGAGCCCGAGATGCCGCCCAGGAACATCGCGACGGCGATCGCCACCAGCGGCAGCATGCCGGGGCCGCGTCCGACGATGGAAATCGCGAAGTTGACCAGCCGCAAGGCCACGCCGGAGCGATCGAAGATCGAGCCCACCAGCACGAACATGGGGATCGCCAGCAGCGGGTACTTGCCCAGGCCGGCGTAGAAGTTCTGCGGCACCGCCAGCAGTCCGTACCACTGGGCGTCGGAGTTGGCCAGCGCGATGCAGCCGGCGCCGGCCAGGCCCAGCGCGGCGCCGATGGGCACGCCCATCAGCAGCATCACGACGAACGCGGTGAACAGCAGGGTGGGGATCATGCGCGCCGCCCGCGGCGGATGAACAGACCAATCGCCCGCCCCGCAATGGCCACCGACATCACCGGCAGCCAGATGGTGTACCACCACTGCGGCACGCCGATGCCCGGCGAGGTCTCGCCGAACTTGATGTCGTCATAGACCATGCGCGTGCTCAGCACCGCGATCAGGGCGAACAGCAGGAACACCACCAGCGAGCCGAACCGCGCCAGGAAGCGCTGGCGGGCCGGCGAGCCGTTGTCGGCGAAGTATTCGATGCGGATCTGCAGGTTGCGCGCCACCGAGGCCGAGCCGGCCACCAGCGACAGCACGATCATCAGGAACACCGAGAATTCCTCGGTCCAGGCGAACGACTGGTCGGTGAAATAGCGCACCAGCACATTGCCGAAGGTGATCAGGGCCAGCGAACCCATCACGATCACCGTGAGCCAGTCTTCGATGGCCAGCGGAATGACGGTGCGCTCGTCGTGCGCCGCGGGATCCAGCTCGGAGACCGCTTCGATGGCTTCGGGGGGAGGAAGTGACATGGGGAGCCGTCAGGTTAGGGCCGCAGGCCCGCTTTGGTCATTGGGGGATACCTTAGAGGCCGCGCCAGCCCGCAGCCGCCGGGCCGCGTCGACCACCTGACTGGCGGTGACCCGCGACTGCGCTTCGAGCACCGGCGCGTAGCCGACCGGGATGCGCGGCGCGCCGAGCCGGGCGACTTTGCAGCCCACCTGCTCCGCGGCGGTGGCCGCGATCTCGGCGCCGAAGCCCGCCGCCTGCACCGCCTCGTGCACCACCAGCAGGTGGCCGGTGCGCGCGCACGATTGCAGCACCGAGTCGCGGTCCCACGGCCAGATGGTGCGCAGGTCGATCAGTTCGACCTCCACGCCTTCGCGCGCCAGTTGCTCGCAGGCCTGGGCACAGGCCTGCAGCTGCTTGCTCCAGCTCACCAGCGTCAGGTGCTCGCCGCGCCGCACGATACCGGCCTGGCCGAGCGGGATGCCTTGCCGCTCGTCGACCTCGCCTTCGAGCGCCCAGAGGGTCTTGTGTTCCATGTAGACCACCGGATCGCCGCTGGCCAGCGCCGCGCGCAGCAGCGAATAGTTGTCCTGCGGCGTCGCCGGGCACACGACCACCACGCCGGGCAGGTGCGCGAACCAGTTCTCGAGCGACTGCGAGTGCTGCGCCGCCGACGAATCCCAGATGCCGATCGGCATGCGCATCACCAGGGGCACGCGGCCCTGGCCGCCGAACATGAAGCGGTTCTTGGCGGCCTGGTTGACGATCTCGTCCATGCCGCAGAGGGCAAAGTCGACGACGCGCATCTCGACCACCGGACGCAGGCCGGCCAATGCCATGCCGACGCCGGCGCCCAGGATCGCCGCTTCGCTGATCGGCGTGTCGATCACGCGCTGCGCGCCGAAGCGCGCCTGCAAGCCCTGGTACTGGCCGAAGATGCCGCCGCGGCCGACGTCTTCGCCGACCACCACCACACTGGGGTCGGCCTGCATTTCGTGCAGCAGCGCCAGCGCCGCGGCCTGGGCGTAGGTCATCAGTGCCATTGGCCGGCTCCGGTGGTCTGCACGTCGGTATAGGCCGACGCGGCGTCGGGCCAGGCGTCGGCGTCGGCGGCCGCGACGGCCGCCGCCACTTCATCGACGGCGGCACGTTCGATGGTGTCGAGCTCGCTCGCCTTGGCGCCCGGCAGGGTCAGGTAATGCTGCCGCGCTCGCGCAATCGGATCGGTCGCGAGCGCGGCCTTCAGTTCCTCCGGGTCGCGATAGGCAGCCGGGTCGACCGAGACATGGCCCTTGACCCGGTAGGTGACCGCATGCAACAGCCGCGGGCCGGAACCGGCGCGCACCTCGCGCACCAGTTGCGCCGCCGCTGCATGCACCGCGATCACGTCGTTGCCATCCACGCGCACGGAGGCGATGTCCATCGCGATGGCGCGGGCCGAGGCGCCGTCGCCGGCCGTCATCGGACCGCTCGCCGTGGTCGCGCTCCATTGGTTGTCCTCGCACACGAACAGCACCGGCAGCGCGAAGACGCGGGCCCAGTTGAGCGCTTCCAGGAATGGGCCGCGGTTGATGGCGCCATCGCCGAAGAAGCAGGCCGTCAACGCGTCGCGCCCCTGCAGCTTTTGCGCATGGGCCGCGCCGACGGCGATCGGCAGGCCGGCGGCGACCACGCCGTTGGCGCCGAGCATCCCGACGGAAAAATCCGCGATGTGCATGGAGCCGCCTTTGCCGCCGTTGAAGCCGCCGGCCTTGCCGAACAGCTCGCACATCATCCGTTGCAGGTCGGCGCCCTTGGCCAGTGTGTGGCCGTGGCCGCGGTGGGTGGAGGTGAGGTAGTCGCTCCGCCGCAGGTGGCTGCAGACGCCGGCCGGCACGGCCTCCTGGCCGGTGGACAGGTGCAGCGGGCCGCGAACTTTCGCATTGCCGGCGGCGGCCTTGCCGAAAGCGCTGACGCCGCCCTGGCTGGCCAGCTCCGCTGCGTTCTCGAAGGCCCGGATGCGGACCATGGTGCGGTACAAAGCCGCCACCGTCTGTGCTTCGTCGCTCAAGACTGTCCCCGCTGCCCCATTGATGTGCAGCCATTGTAGGGGGCCGCTCGCGGCGCTCGCCCCGCCCGGCCGTGTGCAAGCGAAGAGTCATTCAGGTGTCAAGCGGTACGCTCGCAAACAGGTTAGATTTCCCCGCTCACCGCAGCGGCGGCACGCAGCAACCCATCAACGCCAGGAGTTCACCATGCGCCACCATCCCCTCGGCCGTACCGGCCTGTTCGTTTCCGAGCTGTGCCTGGGAACCATGACCTTCGGCGGCAGCGAGGGCATGTGGGGCGTGATCGGCAAGTTGCAGCAATCCGATGCCGAGCGGCTGGTCGGCCAGGCGCTGGACGCCGGCATCAACTTCATCGACACCGCCGACGTCTACGCCGGCGGCGTTTCGGAGCAGATCACCGGCCAGGCGCTGAAGAACCTGAAGGTCGCGCGCGAGAACGTGGTGGTCGCCACCAAGGTGTTCGGCGAGACCGGAACCGGCGCCAACACGCGCGGAGCCAGCCGCGGCCACATCATGGACGGCGTGAAGGCGAGCCTGAAGCGGCTGCAGCTCGACCACATCGACCTGTACCAGATCCATGGCTTCGATCCCGCCACGCCGATCGAGGAGACCGTGCGCGCGCTGGACCAGCTGGTGCGCCACGGCCATGTGCGTTACGTCGGCGTCTCCAACTGGGCGGCCTGGCAGATTGCCAAGGCGCTGGGCATCGCCGAGCGGCTGGGCCTCGCGCGCTTCGAATCGCTGCAGGCCTACTACACCGTCGCCGGCCGCGATCTCGAGCGCGAGCTGATCCCGATGCTGCGCAGCGAGGGCGTGGGCCTGATGGTGTGGAGTCCGCTGGCCGGGGGCCTCCTGAGCGGCAAATACGGCCGCGAGCAGCAGGCCGAAGCGGGCAGCCGGCGCACGGCGTTCGACTTCCCGCCGGTGAACAAGGACCGGGCTTGGGACTGCATCGACGTGATGCGGCCCATCGCCCAGGCCAAGGGCGTGTCGGTGGCCCAGGTGGCGCTGGCGTGGTTGCTGCACCAGCCGCAGGTGACCAGCGTCATCATCGGCGCCAAGCGGTCCGAGCAGCTGGTCGACAACATCGCCGCCACCCAGGTGAAATTGAGCGGCGCCGAGCTGCAGGCAATCGACGAGGCGAGCTGTCTGCCCGCCGAGTACCCGGGCTGGATGTTCGAGCGGCAGGGCGAATTCCGGCGCAAGCAGCTCGCCGACGCGCTGTCGCACCGCGCGGGCTGAAGCGGCGGTATCTGGGCGCGCGCCGCGCGGTAGCACCTCCGTATACTGTCCTCACGCACGAGGCCCGCCATGTAAGCGGGCGCTGCACATTCCAGTGCCGCTGTCTCGGCGAGAGGGGTTCACCGTGGTGCTATGGGGAGCGATCTTTGGGGGCGTCCTGGGCCTGTTGTGGCCCGGATGGTCTGGGCTGCAATTCAAGGTGGTGATCGGGGCGGCGCTCGGCGCGCTCGCCGGCCGCATGCTGCGCGACGCGATGCGCTCCGAGATCAAGGCCGCGCTGGCGGCCAGGGCGATGCCGGTGGCGATGCCCGCGGCCCTGGCGCAGCCGCAAGCGACCGCAGCGCCGGGGCCGATCATCCCGGTGCGGCTGCCTGCCGAGGATTTTCAGGAGACCCTGCCCGGACCGCTGGCGGCTTCGACGGCGCCGGGCGAGACCGCATTTCCACTGGGGCAAGCCGCACCTGCCGCGATCAAGACCGCTGCGCCGGTGGCCCCCGTCCGGTCGCCGCAGCCCCGGTCGCCGGATGTCTTCACCGTCCTGGTCGGCCATGTTCGCGCCTGGCTGTTCGGCGGCAACACCGTGGTGCGCATGGGCGTCCTGGTCTTGTTCGTTGGCCTGGCGTTCCTGGCCAAGTACGCGATCGACAACGCGTTGCTGCCGCCGGAGCTGCGGCTGGCCGCGATCGGTGCCGCCGGCGTAGCGCTGTTCGTCGCCGGCTTCCGGCTGCGCAGCAAGGCGCCGGACAAGCTGGCCTATGCGCTGACCTTGCAGGGCGCCGGCGTGGCGGTGCTGTACCTCACCGTGTTCGC
>JAAOZX010000108.1 GCA_012274225.1 Comamonadaceae bacterium
AAGCCTTCAAGGCGATGCTGGGGCTCGAGAAGCGCCTGCACCTGCTGGCGGCCTGGCGCGAGGCACCGTGCTACTCCGACCTCGAGCGGGCAGGGCTCGCCTGGGCTCGCGGTGGCGTTTCGAATCCCTCCTGGAAGCTGAACCGCCGGCGCTCGCGCGCTCAGGTCGCTGACAGCGATCCGGATGAAGCGTCCGCCGCGTAACTGAGCTCCCCGTCCACGATGCGCGCCGGCGAAGTGAACGGGTGCACGGTGCTGTGCACGGCATCCAGAATGTGGATCACTTCGACGCCGCGACACCGCAAGACATCGGCGATGAGCGAGCGATGGCAGCGCCACCACAGCACTTCGGCGCACATCAGCGTGGTGGGTTGCGGCGCCGCGAACGCCAGCAACTCGTGGAGCCCCTCGGCGAACTCGCCGCTGGCCAGGTAGTCGGCGTAGCCGCGAAACGACGCATTGCGCCAACCCGTGTTCGGTGAATCGGGCAGCACCCGGCGCCGACCGCCCAACTTGGGCAACCATCGGTAGCCGATGCCATGTGCGGGCAATGTCTGCTCCAGGGCATCCTGCGCAAATTGCGGATAGCGCCGCGAGCCGGGGAAGCGCCGCACGTCGGCCACCGCCTTGATGCCGTAGCCGTCCAGCAGTCCGAGGAATTTCTCGAGGGGATGGGTCGAGTGGCCGATGGTCCAGATCGTGGCCATGCCGGTGTCCGCTGCCATGCTCAATCGATCTTGTGCAACGCCGCGCCCTTGTGCAGCGCGACGTGATCGGTCTTGTCGCTCTGGATCTCGTATTGCGGGTCGGCCGGGGTGCACCGATGGATGTGCCCCTTGTAATCGGTGTCGCGGGTGTGCACCTTGACGATGCGGCCCGTCACATGGCCGGCCTCGGAATTCCAGCGCACAGGGTCGCCGACCTTGAATTCATGCGCCACGCCGGCCTCCCTGCCGCGCCAGCAGTGCGCGGGCGCGCTGCACCACGTTGTCGGCCGTGAAGCCATATTCGCGCAGCAGAATTTCGGCCGGCGCCGAGGCGCCGAAGCGCTCGACCCCCAGCATGTCGCCCTGGTCGCCGATCCAGCGATGCCAGCCCTGCGCCACACCCAGTTCCACCGCCAGCCGGGCGCGCACGCCCGGGGGCAGCACCTCATCGCGGTAACTTTGCGGCTGGGCCTCGAACAGTTCCCAGCTCGGCATGGACACGCAGCGCACCGCGACGCCTTCGGCCTGCAGGCGCTGCGCGGTGGCCAGGATCAGGCCGACCTCGGAGCCGCTGGCCATCAGGATCAATGCCGGCGGCCCGGACTTCGCATCGCTCAGCACGTAGGCGCCCCGGCGCAGGCCCTCGGCACTGGCGTAGCGGCTGCGATCCAGCGTGGCAACGTCCTGCCGGGTCAGCGCCAGCAGCACCGGGCGATCGGTGGTTTCGACGGCGACCCGCCACGCCACCGCCGTTTCGTTGGCGTCGGCCGGGCGGATCACGGTGAGGTTGGGGATCGCGCGCAGGCTGGCGAGCTGTTCCACCGGCTGATGGGTCGGGCCGTCTTCGCCCAACGCGATGCTGTCGTGGGTGAACACATGCACGACGTGCAGCCGCGACAGCGCGGCCAGGCGGATCGCCGGGCGCATGTAGTCGGAGAAGATCAGGAAGGTCGCGCCGTAGGGGACGAAGCCGCCGTGCGCGGCCAGGCCGTTGACGATCGCGCCCATCGCGTGTTCGCGAACGCCGAAGTGCAGGTTGCGCCCGGCCGGGCTCCAGCCCCCGCTGTCCGACCCTTGCGTATCCTCGCCCGGGAATATCGGCGGGTTGAAGTCGCCCAGGCCCTTGAGCGCCGTCTTGGTCGACGGATCGAGGTCGGCCGAACCGCCGGTCAAGGCGGGCAGTCTGGCCGCTACCGCATTCATCACCTTGCCGGACGCGATCCGAGTCGCCATGCCCTTGTCGTCGGCGGGAAACTCGGGAACGTCCCGGTCCCAGCCGGCCGGCAGTTCGCCAAGCAATCGGCACTGCAATTCCGCGGCCAGCTCGGGAAAAGCCAGCGTGTAGGCCTGCAGGCGCGCGTTCCATGCCGCTTCGTCGCGCGCACCGCGCGTGAGCGCTTCACGCATGTGCGCGAGCGCCGCGTCCGGAATGAGGAACGGCGGCTCGACCGGCCAGCCCAGCCGCTCCTTGGTCAACCGCACCTCTTCAACCCCCAGCGGCGAACCGTGGGCTTCGAAACTGTCGTGCTTGTGCGGCGAGCCGTAGCCGATGTGCGTGCGCACCAGGATCAGCGATGGCTTTGCTGCCTGCATGCGCGCCGCCTCCAGGGCGCGGGCTATCGCCTCGACGTCGTTGCCGTCCGCGACCCGCACCGTGTGCCAGCCGTAAGACGCGAAACGCGCCGCGCGGTCTTCGGAGAAGGTGATGTCGGTGCCGGCGGAGAGCGTGACCTGGTTGTCGTCGTAAAGGCAGATCAGCTTGGCCAGCTTCAGGTGCCCGGCCAGCGACGCCGCTTCGGCTGCGACCCCTTCCATCAGGTCGCCGTCGCTGACGATCGCGTAGGTGCGGTGGTCGATGACAGTGTGGCCGGGGCGGTTGTAGCGGGCAGCCAGTTGCGCTTCGGCAATGGCCATGCCGACCGCGTTGGCGAAACCCTGGCCGAGCGGCCCGGTGGTGACTTCGACACCGGGCGTGTGGCCGCGTTCGGGATGGCCGGGTGCCTTGCTGCCCCACTGGCGGAAGCTGCGGATGTCGTCCAGCGACAGGTCGTAGCCGCTCAGGTACAGCAGGCTGTAGAGCAGCATCGAAGCGTGCCCGGCCGAGAGCACGAAGCGGTCGCGGTCGGCCCAGTTGGGGTTGGCCGGATTGCATTTGAGCGAGCGGTTCCACAGCGCATACGCCATCGGCGCCGCGCCCAGCGGCATGCCGGGATGCCCGCTGTTGGCCTGCTGCACCGCATCCACCGACAGGAAGCGGATGGTGTCGACGCAGAGTTGATCGAGTGTGTCGGGCATGGGGGCGCGGGAAATGCCTAGCACGGCGGTGCGAGGAACCGGCCGGCGCGCTCCACCAGGTGGTTCATCTGCGCGGCCGCCCTGACGGTGACGGGATGATGGGTGAAGCCCGGCCTCGGAGAGATGTAAGTTGCCATCTCGCGCACCAGGCTGAGCTCGCTGTCGGGCGCCCTTGCGAGCAATGCGATCACCACGTTCTCCAGTGCGACCACGCGCTTGTGAAGCTGCACCAGCTCGGCGTCGGTCAACGCCGGCGTTCGCGCTTGCCCAGCGCCCGAAAGCGGCTCCTGCTCGTGCTGCGGCCCCGGCAGCGCCGCGTCGCCTTCGCCGTCCCATCTTGCCAGCGCGGTAGTGCGCCGTTGCAGGTCGCGCCAGCGCTGGGGATTGCGGTCCGGCTCTGTCAGCTTGCGCAGGGGCTTCGATCGAATGGACTTGGGCATGTCTACTTCCTGGTCAACGGTAGCGGCGGCAATGTGCGATGCGACCGATCCATGGTGCCACGGCCAACGCAGAAAACGTGGCTCGCGGGGCCAACCCTACTCGCATCGCGGTCGCGTCCTACAGACTGGACGAGCCGGCGTACGCTACGGTTCAGAGCCGCCGTCGAGCAGACGCATGTGCTCGGCACGGCGTGCCAACGGCGGGATCATGTCCAACCTGGAACACAGCCACGACGCAATGCCTGACGAAAAACTCGCGGCGTTGGTGCGTGCCATCGCCTCGGAGTTGCTGCGGGCGGGGTATCACCCGGCCTTGAAGCCAGGCCAGGTCACGCTGCGCGGGCCGGAACCCCGGATCGTTGCCCCGCAAATCTGGAAGGCCATGAAAGAGATCCAGGCCGGCCGCGAAGTGTGATGGCCGGGCACCCGCTTCAGACCTCCTCCTGCGCGCTCGCCCCCTTCAACTTGTCCAGCTGCTCGCCCAGCGCAGCCAGCCGGGTCGTGATCTGCTGCTTCATCAGGTCGGCCCGGCTGATGATCTTGTTGGCGGCGTTGACGCTGGTGGTGGCGCAGGTCGCGATCTCCTCGAAGCCGTCGACCTGCTTGCGGATCGCCTCGATCGCCTTGTCGACGATCTGGAAGCTCGCGGCTTCGCCTTTGTCGTGTTTCGCGGCGCGCACCGACATGGCCTTGGCCACCATCAAAGCCGCCTTGACCCACAGGTCCGACTGTTCGTCCTCGGCGTTCCAGCGCACCACGATGTCGTGCCCGTAACGGGCAAAGGCGAGAATGCTGGCCGGCGCCGTCTTTTGCGAATGCACGAACACGCAGATCGGCGCCTGCCGGTTGCGCCGCGCCACCTCGGCCTCGGCCAGCGTCCTGGCCAGGTCATAGGCGCCGCTCTCCTTGGCCTCGATGACGATCTTCGCGCCGGCCGCCACGTTCTCCGGCCCGACGGTCACCAGGAAATCGCCCACCTTGCTGTGATTGATCAGGCCGGTGGTCAGGCCGCAGTCCTGCAGCACGTCGCCCGCCTCTTCCACCACGCCGCGCACCACGTCGCCGACGCTGGCCTCGAACTCATGGCCGTGCCGGGTGCCGCGCGCGGCCTCATCCTTGCGCACCTGAACGCTGGTGAGCAGCACGTTGACGCGCTCCATGAACTGGT
>JAAOZX010000490.1 GCA_012274225.1 Comamonadaceae bacterium
CGCCGAAAAGGCGGAGCTGCTCGGGATCGGCCAGTCGCTCGTGTACTCGATCCAGCAGGCCGACGTGCCGATGATGCTGGTGGTGCTGCGCAAGGGCAGCGCCGCGGCCCACTACATCATGGGCGGACCCACGGCCAATCGCCAGAACGCCTTCACCCTGGGGACGGCCGCCACCGAAATCTACGTCATGCACGGGGAAACGGCGGCGGTAGCCACCTACGCCCGCCGCGCGATCAAGGACAAGGATTCGGGCAAGCCGCTCGAGCCGCTGGCGCAGAAGATGAACGAGATGGCGCAGAGCTATCTGGATACTTCCAGGCCGGCGTACTGCGCCCGCCACGGTTTCGTCGACGAGATCGTGGATCTGAAGGCGCTGCGCGGCTACCTGAAGGCGTTTGCCGGTGCCTGCTACCAGGACCCGAAGTCGATCTGCCCGCGCCACCAGATGCTGCTGCCGCGGATCATCCGTGGGTAATCAACACTGAAAATCGCATAGCGATTTTCAGTGTTGGTCTGAACAGTGTGAAGTGGACCGGCGAAGCCGGCTCCTCTTCACAGAGGGGACCGCGCTGCGCGTTGCTCCGCGCTGTCCACGTGTCGCTAGCGGAATTTAACGGGGCGTCGTTTGCCGCTTCGCACGCGGAGCTTCACTCGAGCGACCGGTGGTGGTGTGGCGAAGCTCACCTGGACCGCGCGGAACAACGTGCAGCGCGGCCCCTCTTGCGGTGACGATCCGGCTTTGCCGGTCGGCGCCGCACTGACCAAAACCACCGAGAAAAATCGCTCCAGCGATTTTTCTCGGTGAGCTAAATTAAGCCCATCCCCTTCAGCACCGACAGCATCACCGCCGCAGCCACGACCGAGCCGATCTGGCCGCCGGTGTTGACGCCGGCAGCGTGCATCAGCAGGTGGTTCTTCTTGTCATAGAGCTGCCCCTGGACCTGGACCACCCGTGCGGCCATGGGAAAGGCGGAAATCCCGGCCGCGCCGATGAGCGGGTTGACCTTGCCGCCGGTGAGTTTGCAGACGATCTTGCCAAACACGACCCCGGCCACGGTATCCATGCAGATGGCGATGAAGCCCATGCCAAAGATCATCAGCGTCTGGGGCTTCAGGAAGGCGTGGCCCTCCATGGTGCCGCCGATCGCCAGGCCCAGGAACAGCGTGACGATATTGGCGATCTCGTTTTCGGAGGCCTTGGTCAGCCGCGCCACCACCCCGCACTCGCGCATGAAGTTGCCGAGCATGATCGTCCCCATGAGGGGCAGTCCCTTCGGTGCGAGCAGTCCCGTGACCAGCGTCACGACGATGGGGAACAGCAGCTTGGTCGTGGTAGAGACGCTGCGCTTGATCGGCGCCATCTTGATCACCCGCTCCGCAGGTGTGGTCAGCGCCCGCATGATGGGCGGCTGGATGATGGGCACGAGCGCCATGTAGGAATACGCCGCGACCGATATCGGCGCCAGCAATTGCGGCGCGTACTGCGAGGCGACGTAGATGGCGGTGGGGCCGTCGCACGCGCCAATGACGGCGATGCTGACGGCCTCGAGCTGCGGAAAGCCCAGGGCCAATGCCAGCAGCAAGGTGAAGAAAATGCCGAACTGGCCGGCAGCGCCGAACAACAGCATCTTCGGGTTCTCAAGGAGGGAGCCGAAGTCGATCATGGCGCCGATGCCGACGAAAATGAGCAGCGGGAAGACTTCGTTGGCGATCCCCATGTCGTACAGGATCTTCAGCAGGCCGCCCGGCTCCATCAGGTCGGACAGGGGGATGTTGACAAGCAGGCACCCGAACCCGATGGGCACGAGCAACAGCGGCTCCACTTCCTTCTTCACGCCCAGGTAAAGCAAGCCAGCGGCGATCAGGAGCATGACCACGTTGGGTCCGCCCTGAGTGAACAGATAACTGACCCCGGAGGTCAGTCCATACAGGCCCGTCTGGAGGCTCTCGAACATGTTGTATCCCCCTCCTAAGGAGACCCGGGCAAGGGGAAGCCCCTTCACAGATCCCGCAAAAAACCCTCGGAATCCCTGATCGAGCGCAGCGCGTGACCAGGGTGATCTTGTTACTTCTTCTCCAGACTGCCAGCTTTATCGGCGAGGGGAAAGACCTTCTTGAGCAGGTCCATGACCAGACCCAGGATCCAGCGCGTCAAAAACGTTCCTCCCATGCCGACAATCATCATGGTGAGTCCGAAGGTCCATTTTGTATTCTCCATGGGGTGCTTTCAGAGAGCAGAAGGTCCGGCCATGCGCTGCCCGATCATGTTGGGGACGGGCTGTCGGGCAAAACCGCCGTCGCCTCGATTTCGACCTTGGCCCGGTCTTCCATGAGGGCCGTCACCTCCACCGCCGTCATCGCCGCGTTGTAGGAACCGATGATCTCGCGAAACGCTCGTCCGACTTCTTGAGCCGAAGCAAGGTATTCGCGTTTGTCGGTCACGTACCACGTCATCCGGACGATATGTTCGGGTTTTCCCCCGGCCGCATGAAGCACTGCCGCCAGATTCTTCAGCGCCTGGCGAGCCTGGACAGCGAAATCGTCGCTGACCAACTCGCCCTTCTCGTCCCAACCGATCATGCCGGCGATGAACAGCATCTCGCCACGGGCGGCAACGCCGTTGGCATAACCCTTGGGCCGCGGCCAGCCATTTGGCAGGATCACTCGCATCACGCACCCTCTTTCAGCAATTCGCGGGCGATGATCAGTTGCTGCACTTCGCTGGCGCCCTCGTAAATGCGCAGCGAGCGGATTTCGCGATAGAGGCGCTCCACGGTCTGGCCGCTGACCACCCCGAGGCCGCCGAAGATCTGCACCGCAGAATCGATCACCTGCTGCGCCCCCTCGGTGGCGGTGAGCTTGGCCATCGCGGCTTCCCGGGTCACATTGCGGCCCCGATCACGCTGCCAGGCAGCCCGGTACACCAGCAGCGCGGAGCTGTCGATGGTGGTCGCCATCTGCGCTAGCTTGGCCTGGGTCAGCTGGAAGTCGGCCAGGAACTGGTTGAACATCCTGCGCGTCTTGGCGCGCTGCAGCGCCTCGTCCAGGGCCCGCCGCGCCAGCCCCAGCGCGGCCGCCGCGACCGAGGTGCGGAACACATCCAGGGTACGCATCGCAACCTTGAACCCTTCGCCCGCCGCGCCGATGCGCTGAGTGAGCGGCACCCGGCAATCGGTGAAGCGCAAGCGCGCCAGCGGATGGGGTGCGATCACTTCGATGCGCGAGGCGACCTCGAAGCCCGGTGTCCCGGCATCGACGATGAAGGCCGAGATGCCGCGCGAACCGGCCGCCTCGCCAGTGCGGGCGAACACCACGTAGAAGTCGGCGATGCCGCCGTTGGAAATCCAGGTCTTCTCGCCGTTGATCACTGCATGGTCGCCCTCGACATGTGCGCTGCACTGCATGGCCGCCACGTCCGACCCGGCCTCCGGCTCCGACAAGGCGAACGCCGAGATCGCCTCGCCGCGGGCCACCCGTGACAGATAGTGCTCCTTCTGCGCGGGCGTGCCCTGCAGGCTGATCGCGCCCGAGCCCAGCCCCTGCATCGCGAATGCGAAGTCGGCCAGCCCGCTGTGCCGGGCCAGCGTTTCCCGGATCAGGCAGATGGCGCGCGTGTCGATCACATCGGAGGCGCCGTAGGGCTTGCCGCCGACCGCGTGTTGAAGCCAGCCGGCGCCACCCAGCGACCGCACCAGGGCCCGGCACTCGCCGTCCACATCGGCGCCATGCTCGTGCGGCACATGCTGGGTCGCCCAGGTATCGAGCTGGAGCGCCAGCTGGCGGTGCCATTCATCGAAGAAAGGCCAGTCGAGGTAACGGGTATCGCTCATGGTCGGCGTCCGGTTGGGTTGATCAATTGCCCTCGAAGCGGGGCTTGCTCTTGGCAACAAATGCGTTATAGGCCCGGGCGAAATCCTCTGTCAGCATGCAGATGGTCTGGGCCTGGGCCTCGGCCTCGATCGCCTGATCGATCGTCATGGCCCACTCCTGGTGCAACATGGTCTTGGTGATGCCGTTGGCGAAGGTCGGGCCCTCGGCGATGGCGCGCGCCTGTGCCTGCGCCTCGGCCAGCAGCGCTTCCGGCGCGCAGAGCCGGTTGAAGAAGCCCCAGCGTTCGCCCTCCTCACCGCCCAGCGCGCGGCCGGTATAGAGCAGCTCGCTGGCCCGGCCCTGGCCGATCAGCCGCGGCAGGATCGCGCAGGCGCCCATGTCGCAACCAGCCAGACCGACCCGGTTGAACAGGAAGGCGGTCTTGCTGCGCGCCGTGCCCAACCGGATGTCGGAAGCCATGGCCACGATCGCACCGGCGCCCGCGCAGACGCCGTCGATCGCGGCCACGATCGGTTGCGGACAGGCGCGCATGGTCTTCACCAGGTCGCCGGTCATGCGGGTGAACATCAGCAGTTCCGGCGCCTTCAGGCGCACCAGCGGCCCGATGATCTCGTGCACGTCGCCGCCGGAGCAGAAGTTGTCGCCGGCGCCGGCGATCACCACCGCCTTCACGTCATCGGCGTATTTCAGCTGGCCGAACAGGTCGCGCAGTTCCGCGTACGAGTCGAAGGTCAACGGGTTCTTGCGCTCTGGCCGGTTCAACGTGACGGTGGCCACGCCTTCGGTCACTTTCCAGAGGAAATGGCGGGCCTTGTAGCCGGCCTGGGGCCGCCGATTGCCGGCGGCGAGCGCCGGGTCGACGCGATCGATTGCATTGCTCATGAAGTTCTCCTGTTGTGAATTAGACACCTTGCGCGCGATTGGCCTGCTCCAGCGGCGTCAGCCCTGCGCCCTGGGCAGCCAGGGACTTTTCGCGCTCCAGATTGCGTTCGAGCTGAGTCTTGGCCGACCGGTACTGCTTGGGCCACTCCACCTCGAAATACCCGATCTTGGCTGCCTCCTGCAAGCTCCAGGCCGGGTTCGCCAGATGCGGCCGCGCGATGGCGCACAGATCGGCGCGGCCGGCGGCGATGATGCTGTTCACGTGATCGGCCTCGGAGATCGCGCCCACGGCGATGGTCGGGATGCCGGCTTCGTTGCGGATGCGGTCGGCAAACGGGGTCTGGTACATCCGCCCATACACAGGCTGCTGCTTCCTGCTCACCTGTCCCGACGAGCAGTCGATCATGTCGGCGCCGGCCGCCTTGAAAGCCCGCGCGATCTGCACGGCGTCATCGGGCGTGATGCCGCCTTCCACCCAGTCGTGAGCCGAAATCCGCACCGATATCGGCAGCTGTTCCGGCCAGGCGGCGCGCATGGCGCGGAACACCTCGAGCGGATAGCGCAAGCGGTTTTCCAGCGTGCCGCCGTATTCGTCGGTACGCTGGTTGGTCAGGGGCGAGATGAAGCCCGACAGCAAGTAGCCGTGGGCGCAATGCAGCTCCAGCCAGTCGAACCCGGCCTGCGCGGCGAGTTGGGTGCTGCGCACGAAGTCATCGCGCTCCCGCTCCATGTCGGCGCGGCTCATGGCCCGCGACCAGTCGCTCACGCCGTCCAGGTACTGCTGCGGCGAAGCCGATATCAGCGGCCAGTTGTCTTGGGCCAGCGGCTGGTCCTCGCCTTCCCAGGGCACGCGGGTCGAACCCTTGGCGCCGGCATGGCCAAGCTGCAGCGCGATCTTGCAGTCGGTGTGGCCATGAACGTAGTCGACGATGCGCTTCCAGCCGTCGCGCTGCGCCTCATTCCACAGCCCGGGGCAGCCGGGCGTGATGCGCGCATCGGCGGTTGGGCAGGTCATCTCGGCCACCACCATGGCGGCACCACCCATGGCCCGCGCGCCGAGGTGGACCAGGTGGTAATCGCCCGGCACACCGTCGACACAGGAGTACTGGGCCATCGGGGAGACCACGATCCGGTTCTTCAGCGTGACGCCGCGCGCGCGGTACGGCGTGAACATCGGCGGCACCGGCTGGTGCGGCGGTGCGCGATGCAACCCGGCCCGGTCGGCGATCCAGTCCTCGTACGCCTCGACGTAGTCCTTGTCGCGCAGGCGCAGGTTCTCGTGGCTGATGCGCTGGCTGCGGGTCAGCAGCGAATAGGCGAACTGTTCGGCCGGCAAATGGGCGTAGCGCGCCACGTTCTCGAACCATTCGGTGGAATTGCGTGCGGCGTTCTGGATGCGCAGGACCTCGACGCTGCGCACCGCCTGATAGTCGGCCAGCGCCTGCGCCAGGTCGCCCGGCGCCTTGGCGATGCAGCGGGCCAGCTCGATCGCGTCCTCCAGTGCCAGCTTGGTGCCCGATCCGATGGAGAAATGCGCGGTGTGGGCGGCATCGCCCATCAGCACCACCGGGGCGCGGCCGTTGTGGTGCACCCAGTTGCCGCAGACCACACGGGGAAAGCGGATCCATTGAGCCGAGCCACGCAGGTGCGCGGCGTTGGACATGAGCGGATTGCCATCCAGGTATCTGGCGAACAGCTTCTCGCAGAAGGCGATACCTTCCTCCTTCTCCATCTTGTCGATGCCGGCCTTCAGCCAGACCTCTTCCGGGGCCTCCACGATGAAGGTCGATGTGTCGCCATCAAACTGGTAGGCATGGGCCTGGAACCAGCCATGCTCGGTGTGTTCGAAGGCGAACGTGAACGCCTCGAACCGCTTGTGCGTACCCAGCCAGACAAACCGGCACTTGCGCAGGTCGATGTCGGGCTGGTAGCTGGCCGCGTACTTGCCGCGGATACGGCTGTTCAATCCGTCGCTGGCGATGATGAGGTCGGCCTCCGGATACTGGGTATCGTCCTGCACGTCGGTTTCGAACACCAGCTTGACGCCCAGCTCCTCGCAGCGCCGCTGCAGGATGTTGAGCAGGCGCTTGCGGCCGATACCGCAGAAGCCATGGCCGCTGGAGCGGATCTGGCGCCCGCCAATGTTGACCTCGATGTCGTCCCAGTGGTTGAAGGCGCCCAGGATGTCGCCCGCCGTCGGCGCGTCGGACGCCTGCAGGTTGCCCAGCGTCTGGTCCGAGAACACCACCCCCCAGCCGAATGTGTCGTAGGGCTTGTTGCGCTCGACCACGCTGATCTCGTGCGCCGGGTTCTGCTGTTTCATCAGCAGCGCGAAATAGAGGCCCGCGGGGCCGCCGCCGATGCAGACGATGTTCATGATTGCTCCAAGCTTGGATTATTTAAGTTTAAAGCATTTGGCGGGATGGCCGCCACTGGAAATCCCTGATTTCAGGCCACGGCGGCCGCGCTCTCGTGCGCCAGAGCCATCACCTCTCGCGGCGTCCGGTCCTTCAGGCGGTGGTCGCTCCACACCTGGCGCCAGCGGCGCGCGCCCGGCATCCCATGGCGCAGGCCCAGCATGTGCCGGGCAATCGCGCTCCAGGGCGTTCCATGGGCCGCAGCCTCGCGCGCCATGTACTCGGACATCCGCTCCTCGACCCATTCGCGGGTGCGCCAGGGCTCGGCCGCCTCGCCGAAAAAGCCCGGGTCCCATTCAGCCAGCCACCACGGGTTGTGATAAGCCTCGCGGCCGACCATGACCCCGTCCAGCACGCCAAGTTCACGCGTCACTTCGGCCGTGGTGGTGATGCCGCCATTGACCGCGATGGTCAGGTGCGGGAAGTCGTCCTTGAGGCGGTGCACCAGCTCGTAGCGAAGCGGCGGCACCTCGCGGTTCTCCTTGGGCGACAGGCCTTTGAGCCACGCATTGCGGGCGTGCACCAGGAAGACCCGGCACCCGGCCTCGCTCACCGCCCCCACGAAGTCACGCACGAAGCCGTAGCGTTCGTCCTTGTCGATGCCGATCCGGTGCTTCACGGTGACCGGCACCTGGACGGCGTCCACCATGGCCTTGACGCAATCGGCCACCAGCTGGGGCTCGGCCATGAGGCAGGCGCCGAAGGAACCGCGCTGCACCCGCTCGCTGGGGCAGCCGCAGTTGAGATTGATCTCGTCGTAGCCCCATTGCTCGCCCAGGCGGGCGCTGTGAGCCAGTTCGGCGAAATCGCTGCCGCCCAGCTGCAGCGCCACCGGATGCTCCTCGGCGTTGAAATCCAGGTGCCGCGGCACGTCGCCATGAATCAGGGCGCCGGTGGTGATCATTTCCGTGTACAGCAGCGCGTGGCGACTCAGCAGCCGGTGGAAATAACGGCAGTGGCGATCGGTCCAATCCATCATCGGGGCGACGGAAAGGCGCCACCGGCTGGCGGCGGCCGAGGCTGGGAGATGGGGGTTATGCATGGGGCTGGACGGCATTTTCACCGACGCGTCGCTCAGCAGGCTCAGCCGGTTTGCCGCAACCGCGATGCCAACAGGTCCAGCAAGACCTGGGCGCCCACCGGCTTGGTCAGGTGCGCATCGAAGCCGGATCGCAAGGCCTGCGCGATGTCGTTTTGGTCGCCATAACCGGTGACCGCGACCAGCAGGCCGGTGAAGCGGTGCGGCGGCCCCCGCATGGCGGCCGCGAGTTCGTACCCGCTCATGCCCGGCAGGCCGATATCGAGCAACGCAGCGTCGGGCCTGAACCCGGACAGCAGCTGCAGCGCCGAGTCGGGATGGTAAGCCACCCGCACGTGGTAACCAACCAGTTCGAGCAAGGCGGCGGTCGCGTCGGCCGCGTCGCGGTTGTCGTCGACCACCAGCAGGTTTCCGGTTCCGGGCGCGGGTTCGGTCGGCCCGGGCGGGGCACTCAACGGGGGTGGGTCGAGACGCGGCACGCTCAGCGTGATCGTCGTCCCACGGCCCGGCCCTTCACTGGCAGCGCTCACGCTACCGCCGTGCAGCTCGACCAGGCTCCTGACGATCGCCAGGCCAAGGCCGAGCCCGCCGCGGGCACGGTCCACCTCCTGGGGCGCCTGGAAGAACGGATCGAAGGCGTGCTCCAGCACCTCGGGCGGCATCCCCGCCCCGTCGTCGCGGATCTCGATCAACACCTCATCGCCCGGCGCGCTAACGGCCACCTGGATGTGACCCGTCGCCACTGTGAATTTCAAGGCGTTGCCCAACACGTTGCTCAGAATCTGGGCCAGCCTCACCTCGTCCCCGCGCACCCATGCGTCTCGCGCCTCGGGTGCCATTTCGACCCGCAGCGACCGGCCTCCCAGTTGCGAGCGAGCCGCCTCGATGACTGGTTCGATCAGGCCGGCCAGCCGCAACGGCTCGCGCCGGATTGCCAGCCGCTTGCCGGTGATGCGCGAGACATCCAGCAGGTCGTCGACCAGCCGCACCATGTAGCCCAGCTGGCGCTGCAGGATCTCGCGCTCGGGACGGGTCCGCTCATCGCCCTTGCGTTCCATCAGACTCAACGCGGTGGTGATCGGTGCCAGTGGGTTGCGCAGTTCATGACCGAGCACTGCGAGGAATTCGTCCTTGCCGCGTCCCGCCTCCTCGGCCAGGCGCAGGGCCTCGGTCATGCCGGCCAGCAACCGCTCCCGTTCGGCTTCAGCTCGCCGGCGCTCGGTCACGGCAGCGGCGCGCTCGGCCGAAGCCCTGTTCAGCGCGACCGCCACTTCGTCGAGTTCGGCGATGCCAAGTGTCGGCAAGTCGACCCGGTCGCCCCGGCCCAAAGCATCAGCCGCTTCCTTGAGCGTGTGAATCGGCTCGCTGACCTGGCGGGCGAAGAACCAGGCCAGGTAGGCCGACAGCGCGAGCGACGCCAGCAGGCCGGCGCCGAGCGACAGCAACAATGGCAGCAGGGCCCAGTGAACCTCCTGGACCGAGATGCCAACCGCAACGGTCCAGCCCGAATCGGCCAGCCGGCTGAAGCCGCTGAAGCTGGGCACGCCCTCCAGCGTGTAGGTCAGGCCCATGCCCTCGCGCGCGCCGGTGTCGAGCAGCGCCTGCATGGACGGCGATGGCCGCATCGCGGCGTTGAACTTGCTCCGGGCCACCCGCGCACCGCCCTGATCGTAGATGGCGACGACCCAGGTTGACGGCACATGCTGGCGCGTCAGCACATTCAGGACCTGTTCGGTGCTCACTACCGCCGAAATCACATTCACCAGCTGGCCGTCCTTCATCACCGGAACGCGCACCGCGAAGGCGCTGCCGGCCATGCGCCGGCCCTCGACAACGCGGCCGATCACCGGCGCGCGCGAGGCGAGCGCGCGCTGCATGCTGGCCGGGTCCAGCGGCATGCGAGGCGCGTCGCCACCGATGGCGATGTTGCTGCTCAGGAAGATGTTGCCCTTGGGATCGGCCAGCAGGACGTTGCGCCACCCTTGTCGCTCGGCCACCCGCTGTGCCAGCGCTCGAAATGGCGCCAGCTGGTTGGCGGTCAGTGCATTTGAAACGGCCAGGGTTTCCAACACGCCGATGGTCGACTTCAATTCCGAATCCACCGCCGTCGACAAGGCACGTGAGAGCTCCAGGGCCGAGCGCTGCGCATCGTGCCGCCGCTGCTGGATCAGATAGGCCGTCCCGATCAAGGCGGCAATGGCAAGCGGAAACAACCCGCTGGCCACCAGCATGAAAAGCCGGGAGCGCAACGGCTGGGGTACAGGCGAGCCAGCAGGATGGGCGATGTCTTCCGTCGCGCTCGCCATGGAGAGCCCCTCGGTGCGTTCCAAAGTTGTTTCGCCGGGCCATCATAAGCGCAAGGGATAAGCGCAAGGGCGGCGACCTCAGCTGCGATCGCCGGGGCCCGCCCTGGAATTGCCGGCGGCGTGGCGGCCACTGTCCGCGATGGCCCGGGTGCGGCCCGTCCTACAAGCGCCGCCTGGGCGCGCCGACAGTCGGGATGTGACTTTCGAGCGCCAATGGGCGCCTGACCAGACGACTGAAATGAAACCCTTCACCCTCGAACCCCGAATGCTGACTCTGCGCGGGGTCTTTTACCCGACGGGGTACATGATTCTCATGTTCCCCACCGCGCAGGACGCACGCGACGCCGAACGCAAGCTGCGGGGCGCGGGCTACGACAGCGAAGCCGTCAGCCTGCTGACTCCGACGGACATCCAGGGCCAGGTTGCCCACACGGTGGGCAACGCCGACATGCCCCTGCCATCCGCTGGTACCGAAGCCGACACGGTGCGGCACTTTGCCCAGCTGGCCAGCCAGGGGCACCACGCGCTGATGATCCACGCCCCGTCAGCCGAGGAAAGCACGCACGTCATGAGCGTGCTGCACGATGCGCCGATCTCCTACGGCCAGAAGTATCGCCACCTTGTGATCGAAGACCTGGTGGAATGACGCGCGGCCGCCTAGCGGCGGAACGGATTGCCGAACACCGGATTGGCGGCGAGAACCGGTCCGCCAGTGTCTTGAGGAACGCCACCAGGGCACCCTTGTCGTCGTCAGCCATGTTCAGCGTCAGCGGCTTGCCGTCGACCCTCTTGAGGCGCTTGTCCAGCGCGGGGGCCGTCCTTGACGCCACTGTTGTAGTGCTCGACCACCTCGTCCAGGGTGGCGAACCGACCGTCGTGCATGAACGCCGCCGACTGGCCGACGTTCTTCAGCGAAGGCGACTGGAGTGCCGCGTGGTGGTGCCGACGCCGGAGAAGCCGACGCTGAAGCGCTTGCTGTCCGCGAAAGCGGCGTCCTGCTGATGGCTTGAGGCACAGGCGACCGTTCCGTTGATGTTTGGAAGAATAAGGGGGTCGAGAAGACAAAAAGCCCGCTGAGGCGGGCTTTTGGTGGCGCTGTTATACGCCTGTTGCTTCATGGGGTCATCGAGGCCCCATGAAGCTGCAAGTCGATTTCCGGGTCGATCCCCATTGACGGCCTGTGGCCGTCAATGGGGCCC
>JAAOZX010000109.1 GCA_012274225.1 Comamonadaceae bacterium
AGCGGATGGGGCGATGCCGGACAGTAAGAACCCGCCGACAACACGATAGCGCACGTGACGGCAGCACATAACGTGGGGCCAGCGCACCGTGAGTTGATGGGCACGCCGCGGACTGGCACCCAACTATTCATGACATCAAAGGAGTCCTCCATGAACAGAGACCAAGTCGAAAGGGCCTTAAAGAGCAAGGCCGGCAAGACGCAGCAAAAGGCGGGTAAGACCGCCAGCAGCTCTGACCAGCATGCCAAAGGCGTGGCCAAGCAAAGCGAAGCCAGGATGCTGAAGGCCTTTGACGACATGAAAGCGGCGCTGAGAAATTCGAGGCACTCATGACCGACCCGCGCAACGTTGCCAACGGCGTGCGCAGAGAGAAGCGGGTCTTGATGGACGTGCAGGCCCGCTGTGGTGGTGTCTGACTGAGGGCTCCGCCAAAGGGCTGTTCACCCCTTCCCGCCGCAGAGTGATGACAAGACAGAGCCCGCGCGCCTCGGTGTGTCGATTGGGCGGCAGAGCGTCGAAGCTGACGGCGGGCATTCTGAACGTCCTCGCCGGTCTGGTTCTTGACGCCGGATTTGACGAACCTCATCCGATGCTTGTTCCTCTCCCGTTACATTACGATACGTGACCCCCACCGACTACGCCACCGACGAGCTTGACCTTTGGGAACGGGCGCTGCGAGAGCAGCGCCGGGCTGAAGAAGAGCTCGATGCAGCGCGCCAGAAACAGCGGCCGAAACACGTCCTCGAATTGATGCCAATGTTGCGTGCATTGAGAACGCGCGCCGACCTGCTGCTGGCCGAGGCGGTCAAGGTGAAGTACTCGTTCACGGCCAAGAAGTTGTTGACGGACTGGGGCAGCACTACACAGCCCGGCGCTCTGGAAGATGAGGAAAGCGCGTGACGTACCGGATTTTGTGCGGATATGACCAGTCGGCCGGTGCCGACAAGGCCTTCGAGTTCGCGCTGCAGCTAGCCAAGCGGTTTGATGGCGAGCTTCACGTTATGGCCGTGTTCGAAGCGGCCGAGGCCTCCCGCGGAGTAAAGGCTGAAACGCTTCTCGAAACGGCGCAGGGTCAATTCAGCGCAGGCTTGGACCGACTGCGCTCAAAGGGAGTTGAAGCGGGGTTGGAGCTGACGACCTCGGTGTCGGTGGGGTATCCCGCCCAGCAGATTCTCAAGAAAGCCGAGGAGCTGCGCGCTGACCATATCGTTGTCGGCCAGCGCGGCAAAAACGCCTTCGAACGCACGGTGATGGGCTCGGTGTCGCTGCGCATCGTTTCACACGGCGCAGGAACCGTGACGGTCGTGCGCTGAATCGCGGCGGCGCGCAGGAGTCTCAGCTCAGCACGTGCATCGGTGCGCAGCGCTTCTTCCTGTGGCCGCATTGGCGTGATGGACGACTGCAGGACGACTTCGCTCAATGGTCCCCAACGCGATACCTCTTGCCCGCTGAGGCGATATCGGCTCACCGTCGTCAGGCCCACGTCCTCATACCAGGCGGACGACCAGACGCAAGAGAACGTGCAAGCAGCTGCGGGCGGAAATCATTGTCTAGGGCCTCGAATCGCCAGGCGAGGGCGAGTTCCTCCACCGTCAAAGCATGTAGTCGCACTGCCGCCGCACCACGTGGCATGTTCGCGGATGACCTGTGTAGTCCAGCGCTCACCGACGAGGCTCTGCGAGTCCTACCCGCCGCAGATGTTCGCCACTCCACCATTCGAGGGTGAGCAAACAGAGTCAGTCGAAAACGGGCACAGTTAGAGTCGTACAGCTTCAACATGCAATAACACCAGCCGCAGCCGCGCGTGTTCCTTCGTGCGTGACCGATGATTTGCGGGCACCGGTCGGCGGCTTGTCACTCAATGTCAGGTGTGCGATGCAGGCGATGGTTTACTTGGACTCGGGCCGCGCGGCCGCGCCGCAGTCGTCCTATGGCTTCGAGCTGCATTTGCGCAGGGCCGGCGCACTTGGTAAGTTCGTCTGACCTCCCCAAGGCAATCCCCCGATTTTCGCGCAGCTCACGCCCATGGGGCGAAGCAGCAATCTCGGGCGCGCGAACAGTACTTGCGCGGCGTCCTGCGTTAAGTGCGAAATGACGCATGTCGAATGTGGAGCACCTCGTGCAGCTCCCCTTTGCCCAGTGCTTCAGGAATGGCATCCCGCTGTTTCTGGAGCAGTTGCGAAGAACCCTTGAAGCTGAAGATGGCGGGGAGGCTGCAGAGAGTCTCAAGATTTCAGGAGCCTCAGGCGGTGACTGCTCCTGCTCGACACGCAAGTGGGAGCTTGTCCTACAGGTGCGGCGCTTTTGACGCGATAACTTAGACCGTGTTGGCGTCGCGCAGCATCTTCCCGGATGGTCCGGCCAGAAAACAGCGGCCCTGCGGAGGAATCTTCCTTGAAAATTGCCCAGGTTGCCCCGTTGTACGAAAGCGTGCCGCCGCGCGCGTATGGTGGGACCGAGAGAGTGGTCTCCTACCTGACCGAGGCCCTGGTCGAAATGGGTCACCAGGTGACCTTGTTTGCCAGCGGCGACTCCGTCACATCCGCCAACCTGGGGTCGGTCGTGCCCCGCGGGCTGCGACTTGACCCGGACAAGCCGGACCCCCTGGTCTGGCACACGATCATGCTCGACCAGGTGGTCAAGGCCGCCCGGTCGTTCGACATCATCCACTTTCACACCGACGTGCTCCAGCTGGCGCTGGTCGGCCATTGCGAGACCCCCTGCGTTTCCACTGCGCATGGCCGGCTGGACCTGCCGGACTTGAAGCCGCTTTTCCGCTGCTTTCCCCGCCACCCGCTGGTGTCGATCTCGGCCAGCCAGCGCGCGCCACTGCCGCATGCGAACTGGCGCGGCACCGTGCCGCATGGCCTGCCGCTCGGGCTGTATTCCCTGCATGAGCAGCCGCAGGACTATTTCGCTTTCGTCGGGCGCATCTCGCCGGAAAAGCGCGCGGACCGGGCCATCGAAATCGCCAAGGCCTGCGCAACGCCGCTGCGCATCGCGGCCAAGGTCGATCCGGCCGACCGCGACTATTTCAAGTCCGCCATCGAGCCCCTGCTGGACCATCCGTTGGTGACCTATATCGGCGAAATTGGCGATGACGCCAAGAACGACTTCATCGGCAATGCGCGGGCCCTGCTCATGCCGATCGACTGGCCCGAGCCGTTCGGCCTGGTCATGATCGAAGCCATGGCCTGCGGCACGCCGGTGATCGCCTATGCGAACGGCTCGGTCCCGGAAGTGATCGACGACGGCATTACGGGCTACATCGTCAAGAACCAGGAGCAGGCCATCGCCGCGGCCCGCAACATCGACCGGATCGACCGCCGCCGCTGCCGCCAGGTGTTCGAGCAGCGCTTCTCTTCCCGCGTCATGGCGCGCCGCTACCTGGACGTCTACCGCGAGCTGGTGGAAACGACCATTGCCGCCTAGGCGGCCAAACCGGGTTTCAAGAGATGCCGAAGAAGATCCAGATCGGCGACAAGTGGTATGTGGCCGCGACTTCGGCCAGCGTCGAGGAACAGCCGCAGGTCCTGAAGAACGACCGGACCTTCGCAATGTTCGACCGCTTCGGCGACATCCAGGTGCTGGTGCCCGGCAAGGAAGGGCTATACCACGACGACACCCGCTTCCTGTCGCACCAGGAGTTCACCATCGACGGTGTGCGGCCGCTTCACCTGGGCTCCTCGATGGAGGAGGCCAACAGCCTGCTGGCGATCGATCTGATGAATCCCGATCTGCCGCCGCGCGATCGCCGGCCGGCGCTGGCCAAGGGGACACTGCACGTATTCCGGGCCAAGCTGCTGTGGCAGGGCGCATCCCACGAGCACATCCGGGTGACGCATCACGGTAGTGAGCCGGTGAGTGTGCGGCTGGAGATGAGCTTCGACGCCGACTTCGTCGACCTGTTCGAATTGCGCGGCATGAAGCGCGAGCAGCGCGGCGAGCGGCTGGCGCCGCAGGTTTCCGACGCCGAGGTGGTGTTGTCTTATCGCGGGCTGGACAACTGCATGCGGCGAACCCGGGTCGCCTTCGAACCTCGGCCCACCGCGATCGACTCAGGCCGCGCGGTGTTCGAGCTGCGGCTGGAGCCAGGCAGCGAGAGCCACATGTATTGCACCGTGAGCTGCGAGACCGAAGACATGCCACCGCCACGGCGCACTTCCTATGAATCCGCCCTGCGCGAAAGCAACACCTCGCGCAACGCCTGGCTGGGCGATCACTGCACGGTGGTGACCTCGAATCCCCTGGTCAACCTGTGGCTGCAGCGCTCGGTTTCCGACCTGTCGATGCTCACGACGCTGTTGCCGACCGGTCCCTATCCGTTTGCCGGCGTGCCCTGGTACTCGACCACTTTCGGCCGGGACGGCATCATCACGGCGCTGCAGTGCCTGTGGGGCGCACCATCGATGGCGCGCGGCGTGCTCACCTTCCTGGCGTCCACCCAGGCCACCGAACTGGACCCGCAACGCGATGCCGAGCCGGGCAAGATCCTGCACGAGGCCCGCGCCAGCGAGATGGCACGCACCCTGGAGATACCGTTCGGCCGCTATTACGGCTCGGTGGACTCGACCCCGCTGTTCCTGGTCCTGGCCGCCGCCTACTGGCGCCGCACCGGCGATATTGAGCTGATCCGCACCATCTGGCCGAACATCCTAAACGCACTGCAGTGGATCGATCGCTACGGCGACATCGATGGTGACGGATTCGTCGAATACGCCAGGCGCAGCGACGAAGGCTTGGTGCAGCAGGGATGGAAGGATTCGCACGACTCCATCTTTCATGCCGACGGCCGGCTGGCCGAGGCGCCGATCGCACTGTGCGAGGTCCAGGGCTATGTCTATGAAGCCAAACTGGGCACCGCCGAGTTGGCCCACGCCACAGGCGATGCCGCCCTGGCGCACAAGCTCAGGCACGAGGCCACGCAATTACGCCAACGTTTCCAGACGGCCTTCTGGTGCGAGGCAATCGGCAGCTATGCCATTGCGCTCGACGGCGACAAGCAGCAGTGCAAGGTGGCCTCGTCCAATGCCGGTCACACGCTGTGGAGCGGCATCGCCGCGCACGACCAGGCACAGCGCATCATGGACGGCCTGATGAGCCCGGAGTTCTTCAGCGGCTGGGGCGTGCGCACGATCCCGATCGGCGCGGCGCGCTACAACCCGATGTCGTATCACAACGGATCGATCTGGCCGCATGACAACGCCCTGATTGCCGCCGGCATGGCCCGCTACGGTCGCACTGAAAGTGCCATGCAGCTGTTCTCGAGCATTTTCGACACCACGCTGCATTTCGACCTGCACCGGTTGCCGGAACTCTTCTGCGGGTTCCGGCGACGTCACGGCGCCGGTCCCACCCTGTACCCGGTCGCCTGCTCGCCGCAGGCATGGGCCGCTGCGGCGGTGCTCGGCATGCTGCAAGCCTGCCTGGGACTCGAGGTGCGCGCCCACGGCCCTGAAATCGTGCTGCACCGGCCGCGGCTGCCGAGCTTCGTCGACTGGGTTCGCATTTCGCGCTTGGGCGCACCCGGGCCCAGCGTCGATCTGCTGCTGCAGCGTTACGAGCGCAACGTCGGCTTCGAGGTGCTGAGCAAGCACCCCGAAGTGCGGGTGATGGTTGTAGCCTAGGCGACAGCCGGGCAGGGACTTGGCGCCGCTGCTTGACGGAGATCATCTTCGGCGGAGCATCGCCGCCCTAAGCTGGACCGATGGACTTCGAGCCGTCACCGAACGCGCAGGCCTGGCTGCAAAAGCTCGAGGCCTTCATGGACCGCTATGTGCTGCCGCACAACGGCGCCTGGCACCGCTGTGCCAACGAGCGCATCCAGCCGCCCTTCATGCAGGACCTCAAGGAGATGGCGCGGGCCGAAGGATTGTGGAACCTGTGCCTGCCAGGGCTCGCCGAAGGCGAGCCCGGCACCCGGCTGAACAATCTCGACTACGCGCCGCTGGCGCAGGCGATGGGCCGCTTGCCCTGGTCGGCCGAGGTCTTCAATTGCAGCGCGCCCGACAGCGGCAACATGGACCTGCTGCAACGCAATGCCACGCCGGCCCAGCGCAGCGACTGGCTGATGCCGCTGCTGGAAGGTAGTATCCGCTCGGCCTTTGCCATGTCCGAGCCCGACGTGGCCTCGTCGGACCCGACCAATTTGCAGACTGCGGTGCGGCGCGAGAACGGACAACTGGTCATCAATGGCCGCAAGTGGTTCATCACCGGCGCCGCGCATCCCGACTGCCGCCTGCTGATCGTGATGTGCCGCAACGAGGGTGACGCCGAGGGCGATTCGCGGCACGACGGCCACAGCATGGTGCTCGTGCCGATGGACACGCCCGGGGTGAGCCTGGTGCGCAACATTCCGATCATGCAGCACCTCACGCCCGAGGGCCACTGCGAGATCCTGCTGCGCGACGTGCGGGTGCCCGCCGACAACCTGCTGGGCCAGTGGGGCAAGGGCTTCGCGATGGCGCAGGCGCGGCTGGGTCCGGGGCGGGTGCACCACTGCATGCGCACCATCGGGCAGTGCGAGCTGGCGCTGGAACTGGCCTGCGACCGGGCGCTCGAGCGGCGCGCCTTCGGCAAGTACCTGGCCGACCAGGCCAACGTGCAGGAATGGATCGCGCAATCGCGCATGGAGATCGACCAGGCCCGGTTGCTGGTGCTGCATGCCGCGTGGAGCCTGGACCAGGCCCAGCCGCCGCAGCAGTTGCGGGCTCAGGTCGCCGCGATCAAGGTGGTCGCCGCGCAATTGCAGACTCGCGTGGTGGACCGTGCGATGCAGATCTTCGGGGCGATGGGCCTGTCGCCCGATACGCCGCTGGCTTATCTGTGGACCTGGGGCCGGGCGCTGCGCCTGCTCGATGGCCCCGACGAAGTGCATCTGCGCACGGTGGCGCGGCAGGAACTCGCGCGCGCCAAGGAACGGCGCGGCGCTTCCTCAGCCTACTTCACCACCCCCGAGCAGCTCGAAGCGCCGCCGCGCATTCGCTGAAGGCCGCGTCAGGCCGCGCCGCGCCGGCGCATCATTTCGCGTCCCATCGCGGCCAGCGCCGCCTCATCGAGCAGCTGCGCGGCGGCCGGGTAGGCCAAACCCTCTTCGGCCTGGATGTGATCGCCGTAGAGACCGGCAAACAGGTCGAGGGCCGCCTCGTCGCTGCTCGCAAGCGCCTGGCGTTCGCCGCTGGCCACCGCGTCGAGCACCTTGCGCGCCTCGCGCCAGCCAGATTCCATTTGCACATGATCGCGCTGCAGGCGCCGAACCAGGTCCACGGTCGCCGGATCACCGGCAGCGAGCAGCGGCGGAAACACGTGCAATTCCTCGTCCTGGTGATGGTGCGGCGCCGCCAGGTCGAAATAGCGCATCACATCGCGGGCCGCCTGGCGCGCGTTCTCATCGGCGCCATGGCCGGGCAGGTGGGCGCGCAGTCGTTCCAGCAGGGCCAGCATGCGGTTGACCCGCTCGTGGCAGGCGGCGAGCATCTCGAAGGGTTGCTCGAATCCGACTGCGGGCGTAGCCAGCAACGACGCCATCCGGATGGGCTGATTCATGGATCGCTGGAAAGGTAACTCACGTAAAGGCCGGGCTCGGGCCGCTGACGCGACGACTTGCTTCGGATCGCGGTGCCTAGGCTGACAAAGCATACCGCCTGCTCGTCGGGCGCCAGCGAAAACAACTCGCGCATCCCTTTCGATCGCAGGGCCTTGCCGCTGGTGAGCGCCGACGCGAATCCCATGGCCGTGGCCATCAGCAACATGTTCTGAATGGCGCAGCCGGCCGACAGCAGGCGCTCTCCCGCCGGAACCTCGTCATCGGGCGAGCCGGTGCGCACCACTGCCAGCATCAGGACCGGGCTGCGGAAGGCCTTGGCACGGGCTTCCTCGACCTGATGGGGTGTGGCCGCGGGATCGCGTTCGCGCAGTGCGTTCCCGAAGACCTCGGCCAGTCGTTCTCGCGCCATCGCCGGAATGATCACGAAACGCCAGGGCACGATCTCCCGATGGTCGGGCGCGGCCGCTGCCGAACGCAGGATGAGATCGAGCTGGCCCTCATCCGGCCCGGGCTCGGTCAGCTTCCTGGGCAGGATCGTCTGGCGATGATCGATCAACGCCCAGGCCCACTGCGCGCAAGTGCCGGGCTCGGCCGGCAGGGCGGTTGGCCCCGGCGGGTCCATCGACGGATCCATGGCGGTCGCCCGCGGGCTCAGCCGCAAGCGCCGAGGTGCCCGCAGTGGGTGCAATAGTCGCAGCCGTCCTTGCGGATCATCGCGTAAGCCCCGCACTCCGGGCATTTCCGGCCGGTCATCGGGGGCATGGCCGAGGCCGGTGCCTCCGCCTGCGGCGCGGCGGCGGCCTTGGCGTTGCCCTTGGCCAAGCTGCGGCGGCCGATGATGTTCTGCAGGGCATAGGCCAGCGCGGCGACCTCGGAGTCGTGCCACATCGGAACGTGGGTGCCGTCGGCCTTCTGGTAGGTTCCGAGCCGGACCGGTCCGCGGTCCCATGCCACCTTGCGCATGTCGGCCAGCGCGCGGTCCAGGAAGCCGCCCCGCGCGGCCAACGAAAGCAGCCGCATGCTGGAAGTCACCCATTGCTGAGACTCGCCGGTCTGGCCAACCGGCATGAAGAATTCGATCGCCCGTTCGCGGCCGTCGGGCAACTCCATGAAAGACACCACCAGGTACAGGTGTTGCTTGCCTTCCTGGGTCCAGTATTCGATCTTGTCGGCCACCGCTGGCAGCCCGCCCTTGGGCCGCTTGGCGATCATTTCGTACATCGGATCAGGCGGGGCGGCATTCTCGTCGACAAGTGCCTGCGCCGGCGCATCGGTCTGGAGCACCGCGCCGACAATGGTGTTGGGCCGGTAGGTGGCCAGTCCCTTCAGTCCGGCCTTCCAGGCCTCGCGATAGAGCTCCTTGAAATCTTCATAGGGGTAATCGGCCGACACGTTCACCGTCTTGGAGATCGCGGTGTCGACGTAGGGCTGAACCGACTCCATCATCGCGATGTGGCCCGCTGCCGGCATGGCCAGCGCCGACACGAAGTACTCGGGCAACTTCGACGTGTCGCCGCCGAGCGCGCGGTACAGCCGCCAGGCGTGGTCTTCGACGTCGTATTCGCTGACGCTGCCGTCGCCTTCGCGCTTGCGGCGCCGGTAGGTCCAGGAGAATGCCGGCTCGATCCCGTTGGAAGCGTTGTCGGCAAAGGCGAGGCTCACGGTGCCGGTGGGAGCGATCGACAGCAGGTGGCTGTTGCGGATGCCGTGTTCGCGGATTGTCTGCTTGAGCGGCTCGTCCAGGCGGCTGGCGAAGGTTCCTGCCTCCAGGTAACCCTTGGCGTTGAAGGCCGGGAACGCGCCTTTCTCGCGGGCCAGCGCCACCGAGGCGGTGTAGGCGGCATCGCGCATGCAACGGGCGATCCGCACGGCCATGTCGCGGCCTTGGGGTTGGTCGTAGCGCAGGCACAGCATCGACAACGTGTCGCCCATGCCGGTGAAGCCGACCCCGATGCGGCGCTTGGCCATGGCCTCGGCGCGTTGCTGCGGCAGGGGCCAGTACGTGAGGTCCAGCACATTGTCCAGCGCCCGCACTTGCACCGCCACCGAGGCGGCGAACGCTTCGAAATCGAATTGGGCCGAGCCGCCCATGCCGAAGGGATTGCGCACGAAGCGGGTCAGGATCACCGGACCGAGGTCGCAGCAGCCATAGGGCGGCAGCGGCTGCTCGCCGCAGGGGTTGGTGGCCGCGATGCGCTCGCAGTACCGCAAGTTGTTGTCCGCGTTGATGGTGTCGGGAAACAGGATGCCCGGCTCGGCGAAGTCGTAGGCCGATCGCATCACCGTGTCCCACAACTCGGCCGCGGGCAGGCTGCGGTAGACCCACAGTCCGTCCTCGCGCTGATGCGCGCCTTGCGCCATCAGGGCGGCGCCGGGCCGCGCGCTGTGCAACAGCGGCCAGTCGGCGCCGGCCTCCAGGGCCTGCATGAAGGTCTGCGTCACCGCGACCGACACGTTGAAATTGGACCAGCGCCCCGGCGTGCGCTTCGCGGTGATGAACTCCACCACGTCCGGATGGTCGATCCGCAGCACCCCCATCTGCGCGCCACGCCGCGCGCCCGCGCTTTCCACGGTGGCGCAGGAGTGGTCGAACACGTTGATGTAGCTGCACGGTCCCGAGGCGATCGAGGCGGTGGCTTTCACCTCCGCGCCGCGCGGCCGGATCCGGGAGAAGTCGTAGCCGACGCCGCCGCCGCGGCGCATGGTCTCCGCGGCTTCCCGCAGCGCTTCGTAGATGCCGGGATAGCCCTCGGCGTCCATGCCCTGGATGCAGTCGCCCACGGGCTGGACGAAGCAGTTGATCAGCGTGGCCTCGAGCGCGGTGCCCGCCGCGCTCATGATGCGGCCCGCGCCGATCGCGCCGGCGCGCAGGTTGGCATGGAACCGGGTCTGCCACTTTTCGCGCTCGCCCTCGGCCTCGACCGAGGCCAGCGCCCGGGCCACCCGGGTGAACAGGTCTTCGAAATCTTCCTCGCCGGGCTTGAGGTATTTTTCCTTCAGTACATCGCGGGTGATGGGCTGAACGGCCAGCGTACTAGCCCCGATTGGGTCGCGTTTCATCCTCTGGTTCCTATTCTTGTATTGTCTCGAGCGCAACCTCTGTCCGTTGCGCGGATTGCCAACCATCCTGCGGACTTTCGCGCACGCCGGCCGGCAGGAGGCCGCCGACCAGCCACTGCATCAGTTCGTGCACCGAGCGGATCTGGCTGCCGAACGGCAGCCGCCCCGCGCCGCGGAAGAACAGGCCCTCGTTCAGGTCGCCTTCCAGCGCCTGACCCAGTTCCTTGTCGATGCAGAACTGGCCCCAGTTTGCATTGCCGTCGCGCAGGCCGCAATGCGACAGGCAGTCGAACCACATGTTGCAGTTCGGCTGGACGCGCGCCTTTTCCTTCAGCTTCGATTCGTTGCGCAGGTACTTGTCGAGCCATGGTGTGCGCACAGCACGGGCCGGAAGGCCGGCGACACTGGTGAATTCGACGATGTCTTCGGGCGTGGCCTCGGCCAGCACGCGCTTGAATTCGGGATGGGCATCGCATTCCAGGGTGACGGCGAACGCGGTGCCCAGTTGCACGGCCGCGGCACCCAGGCCCTGCAGCCGGCGGATGTCGTCCAGACCGGAGATGCCACCCGCGGCGATCAGCGGGATCTTTCCTTCGAGACCGGCGGTGCGGAAGAAAGCCGTTACCTCGGGCAGCACCACCTCGAAGTCGAAACGGTGATCCTGCAGGTCGGCCACCTTGGCGGCGCCGAGGTGGCCACCGGCCAGCCGCGGATTCTCGATCACGATCGCGTCGGGGAGGCGCCCCTTCTTTTCCCACTTGCGCACCACCAGCTGGACGCCGCGCAGGTCCGACAGGATCGGAATCAGCGCGACCTGCGGGTAATCGCGGCCCAGCTCGGGCAGGTCCAGCGGCAGCCCGGCGCCGACGACGACGGCGTCGATGCCCGAGGCCAGCGACTGGCGCACATAGTGTTCGTATTCGCTCACGGCCCGCATGATGTTGACCGCGACCATGCCCCGGCCGCCGGACAGTGTGCGGGCCCGCTTGATCTCGCGATCGAGCGCCTCCAGGTTGGCGGCGTCCACGCGCGCCCTGGCATCGGGTTGCCGCGCCACGTCGGCGGTGCGAGCCATCAGGTCCGGGTGATGCCGGCGCAGGTCGACCGAGGAGATCGTTCCGACGCCGCCCAGGCCGGCCACGGCGCCCGCGAGGCCCCCGGCCGAGACGCCGACGCCCATGCCGCCTTGAACGACCGGCAACAGGGTCTTGCCGCCCAGTCGCCAGGGCCGAAGGCCTGAACTGCGCGAGAGCGCATGCAAGGCGGCGGCTTGTGCCGCCCCGTTGCCCGCAGCCTCTCCCAGGCCTTCGGGTAATGACTTATCCATCGTGTTCCAGATGCGGTTGATTGGGACCAGTTTCCCTCAGGGAGGCTATAGAAGCGCTCATGCATTCTCCTTGTTGTGTATCAAAGACACGAATTTCTCCATTCCGACCGGCCCCGTAGGGCGCCGGGAGGCCGCTGATGACCCTGCTGGGAGAACGGATAGCCGCGCGACGGCGTGTTGTGCACCCTCGCGTCAAGTCTCCAATCCGTCATCCCTGGGATGCATGATAGGCGCCCTGAATGGGATCACCTGCGCAATGAAGGGTTCTTCCGAGCGTGATCTGAAGGGCCGCGGGCGCCCAAGGCAGAACAGCGCCGCCCTCTATCCAGCCCGGCGCGCCGCCGGCAACACCGCCGAGCCAATTGGGCAGTTCCCACGCCGGCTCGGCACACCGCGCCGGGGTCCTCCACACCTCGGTTCGGCTGAGTTCCAGCAGGCCCTGCCGGACCGCCTGCTGGCGCAGCAACTCGTCCCTGGACAGCTCGCTCAGGCTGATGTGATCGGGCCGTTGCCCTGGCTTGTGCAGGGCAATGCATTTGCCCCCAGGCACCCTCCGCGGCCCAGCTCGCGGCTACGGCGGGCATTCACTGCACCAGTGGTGAATCTGCCGCGTCCAGCGCCACACCTTCGACAATTGCGTTCCCGGCCAGGACCTGCAGGCACTGGCGCAACGCGGTGACGTAAGCTTGCTGGCTCAATGCCATGCGCACGGCGCCCTGCACGGCCTCGAAGGGCTGCGCCGCACCGGCTTCGCGCTCAAGGACCTCGACCACGTGCAGGCCGAAGCGGCTGTGCACCAGGCGCGGCAGCACACCGACTTCGACATGGCCGAACAGCTCGCGCGCGAACTCGGGGGCACAGTCACCCGCCGACAGCCAGCCCAACTCGCCGCCGTGCCCGCCGCTGGGGCAATTGGAAAGCTCGCGGGCCGCCCGGGCAAAACCGTCGCTCGGGCTGCCGTCGTGGCAGCGCATGTCGAGCAGGCAGGCCTCGGCGCGCTTGCGCAGCGCCACCACGTCCATTGCGGGCGTCACGGCGAACAGGACATGCCGCACGCGCACCCGCTCGCCCGTGCGATAGCGCGCAGAATGCGCCGCGTAGTGCCTCCGGCAGGCCTCGTCCGAGGGGGCGGGCTGCTGCAATTCGCGCGCGAGCCAGCTGTCGATCGCGTCGGAGGCGGCTTCGCTGATCACGCCGTCCGTTGGCGCGGGGTCTGCAGCATCGAGCAGGCCGGCGTGCAGCGCAGCCTGACGCAGCAATTCGGTGCAGGCACGCTGGCGCAATTCTTCCGGCGTCAGGCTTTCCTGCGGTGCATTCAGCGCCACGCCATTGACGCGTGCGATGCCGGCAGTAGCGGTGACGGCGGCGGTATCGGTCGTCATGCAGGCACCTTCCGGCCTTCAGTGGGATGCACGGCCGCAGCCGCGTTCGGCGGCGGCACGGCGCCAGGCTGGCCCGGCAGGTGGTGGCCGGCCGGAAGGTTCAGGCGCCGGCTGCGCACCACCTGGTGGGGGCGGAACAGGAAGCCGATGGTGGCGAAGCCGCTCCACACATGCACCAGCCGGCTGAACGGGAAGAGCAGGAAGATCGTCATTCCGAGGACGATATGGAACAGGAACGGCCACGGCAGGCCGGCCAGTGCCTCCGCATCGACCGCTCGCAGCGTGACGATGCGCTGCGCCCAATCGGCCAGGATCAACATCACGCGGCCGTCGGAGTGAGCCCATGAAAACGGCAGCGTGATCAGTCCGATGACCAACTGCACCCACAGGATCACCAGGATCGCGATGTCGGTGCGATGGCTGGTGTAGCGGATGCGCGGATCGAAAACACGGCGGTAGATCAGCATCGTCAGGCCGATAAAGCAAAGGACGCCGAAGGTGCCGCCCGACCAGATCGCGAGCATCTGCTTGACCGACGCTTCCATGAAGTGGCCGTAGAACGCGTGCGGCGTGAGCAGGCCCATCAGGTGGCCGAAGAACAGGAACAGGATGCCGACGTGGAACAGGTTGCTGCCCCAGCGCAGCAGTCCGCTGCGCAGCAGCTGTGACGAGTCACTCTTCCACGTGTACTGGTCACGGTCGAATCGGATCAGACTGCCGAGCAGAAACACCGTCAGGCAGATGTACGGATAGACGCCAAAGACAAAGCCGTGCAGTGTGGTCATGCCCGGACTCCTTTGACAGGGCTGTCCTTGCGGACGATGTGGATGGGTTGCGGCTGGTTGGGTCGGGCCTGGCCCTTCGACGAGCAGCCGTCGAAGACGACCGGCTCTTCCCAGACGGCGTCGATTGGCTCGTCGGCCACGACTTGCACCGGTTGCGCCTTCTCTCCGGCCAGTTCGAGCAGGGCTCCGAGCACGCCGGCGTAGGCGCTCTCGCGTTGCTGCAACGCGGCGAAGAGCGCGTTGAAGATGTGCGCCATCTCGGCCAGGAACGCGCGCGCCTCGCGCGGCGGCTGCGTCGAGGTGAATTCGAGCACCACCGGCAGGAAGTCGGGCAGCTCCCCTTGGGTCAGGAAAAGTCCGGCCTTCTCGTAGGTCTGCGCCAGGTCGATCATTGCCGGCCCGCGGTCGCGCGAGTCACCGTGCACATGTTCGAACAGGTACAGCGAGGTGCTGCGGCCGCGGTCGAACAGCTGCACGTAGTCGGCCTCGACCTCGAGCGGCGCCGCACGCCCGAGCGCATCGATCAGGGCGTCGAGCTCGGTCAGGCGCTGCTGCGACAACGCACGCTCTTCGTGCAGCGCACCACGCAGCGCCGCGAGGTTGCCCCGCAGCTCGGCATCGGGATAGCTGAGCAGCCGTGCAAGCACACGCAGGCTTTTCGACGCACTCGGTGGATTGTTGAAGAGTGTCATCGCTCAAACCTCCGCCTTGATGGGTATCGTGCGCCTGCGGTTGCCGCCGAACAGGCTCACGTCGGTCGTGCCGTCGGAGCAACCGTTGCCGAACGAAAAGCCGCAGCCGCCACGCATGTCGAAGGTGTTCTCGGCGTATTCGCGGTGGCTGGTCGGGATCACGAAACGGTCTTCGTAGTTGGCGATCGCCATCACGTGGTACATGTCCTCGACTTCGGCCTGGCTGATGCCGACCTGCTTCAGCGCTGCGAGGTTGATGCGTCCGTCGACATGCTTCTCGCGCTGGTAGGCGCGCATCGCCAGCATTCGTTCGAGCGCCCGGACCACCGGCAGCGTGTCGCCGGCCGTCAGCAGATTGGCGAGGTACTTGACCGGGATTCGCAACTGGCTGACGTCGGGTATTTCGCCGTTGGCGCCGACCTGCCCGGCCTGCGCGGCGGCCGTGATCGGCGAAAGCGGGGGCACGTACCAGACCATCGGCAAGGTGCGGTACTCGGGGTGCAACGGCAGTGCCACCTTCCACTCGACCGCCATCTTGTAGACCGGGCTCTTGCGCGCGGCTTCCATCCACGCATCGGGAATGTTGTCGAGGCGCGCCTGCGCGATCACCTTCGGATCGTTCGGGTCGAGGAAGATGTCGAGCTGCGCCTGGTACAGGTCGCGATCGTGCTCGACGCTCGCCGCCTCCTGGATGCGGTCGGCGTCGTACAACAGCACGCCGAGGTAGCGGATCCGCCCGACGCAGGTTTCACTGCACACCGTCGGCTGGCCGGCCTCGATGCGCGGGTAGCAGAAAGTACACTTCTCGGCCTTGCCGCTTTTCCAGTTGTAGTAGATCTTCTTGTACGGGCAACCCGACACGCACATGCGCCAGCCGCGGCACTTGTCCTGGTCGATCAGCACGATGCCATCTTCCTCGCGCTTGTAGATCGAGCCCGACGGGCAGCTCGCCACGCACGCCGGGTTCAGGCAGTGCTCGCACAGCCGCGGCAGGTACATCATGAAGGTGTTCTCGAACTCGCCGTAGATATCCTTCTGGATGTCGTCGAAGTTCTTGTCCTTGCTGCGTTTGGCGAATTCGCCGCCGAGAATCTCCTCCCAGTTCGGGCCCCACACGATCTTTTCCATGCGCTGGCCGGTGATCAGGCTGCGCGGGCGCGCGGTCGGCGTCGCCTGCATCTCCGGCGCCGACTGCAGGTGGTCGTAGTCGAACGTGAACGGCTCGTAGTAGTCGTCGATCTGCGGCATGTTCGGGTTCGCGAAGATCTTCATCAAGAGCTTCCACTTTGCACCCTGGCGCGGCTCGATCCTGCCGCTGGCCTTGCGGACCCAGCCGCCGTTCCACCTGTCCTGGTTCTCCCACTCCTTGGGGTAACCGATGCCGGGCTTGGTCTCGACGTTGTTGAACCAGGCGTATTCCATGCCGGGCCGGGTGGTCCAGACGTTCTTGCAGGTCACCGAGCAGGTGTGGCAGCCGATGCACTTGTCGAGATTGAGCACCATGCCGATTTGCGCGCGGATCTTCATGCGGCCTCCCCGAGTTTTTGCACGGCCTCGGCGCGCTCGTCGCCGCGTGGCGTGTCGAGCCAATCGACCCTGTCCATCTTGCGCACGACGACGAATTCGTCGCGATTGGTGCCGATCGTTCCGTAATAGTTGAAGCCGTAGGAAAGCTGCGCGTAGCCACCGATCATGTGCGTTGGCTTGAGCACGATGCGCGTCACCGAGTTGTGAATACCCCCGCGCTGGCCGGTGATCTCCGACCCCGGCGTGTTCACGATCTTTTCCTGCGCGTGATACATCAGCACCATGCCGGGCTTGATGCGCTGGCTCACGACCGCGCGCGCAGCGATGGCGCCGTTGACGTTGTAGAGCTCGACCCAGTCGTTGTCCTCGACGCCGATGACTTTGGCATCGTCCTCGCTGAGCCAGATGATCGGGCCGCCGCGGCTCAGCGTGAGCATCAGCAGGTTGTCGGTGTAGGTGGAATGGATTCCCCATTTCTGGTGCGGCGTGATGAAGTTCAGCAGGATCTCGGTATTGCCGTTGGAGCGGATGCCGTGCACGCCTGCCGTGGCCTTCAGGTTCACCGGCGGCCGGTAGCTCGCCAGTCCCTCGCCGAAGGCCAGCATCCACGGGTGGTCCTGGTAGAACTGTTGGCGCCCGGTGAGAGTGCGCCATGGAATCAGCTCGTGCACGTTGGTGTAGCCGGCGTTGTACGAGACGGTCTCGGATTCGATTCCGCTCCAGGTCGGTGAGCTGATGATCTTTCTGGGCTGCGCCTGGATGTCGCGAAAGCGGATCTTCTCGTCTTCGCGGTGGATCGCCAGATGCGCATGCTCGCGCCCCGTCTGTTTCGACAGCGCCGCCCACGCCTTTACCGCGACGTGGCCGTTGGTTTCGGGCGCGAGCTGCAGCACCACCTCGCAGGCGTCGATGTCGGTGTCGATCCGGGGCAGACCCAGGGTCGCGCCTTCTTCCCTGACGACGCCGTTCAGCTCGCCGAGCTGGCGCACTTCCGTCTCGGTGTTCCAGGCGATGCCCTTGCCGCCGTTGCCGATCTTCGTCATCAGCGGGCCGACCGCCGTAAAGCGCTTGTAGACGTTCGGGTAGTCGCGCTCGACCACCTGCATCTGCGGCGCGGTCTTGCCCGGGATCAGCTCGCACTCGCCGCGCTTCCAGTCCTTCACGTCGAATGGCTGGGCCAGCTCGCCCGGCGAGTCGTGCATCATCGGCGTCAGCACCAGCTCGCGTTCGAGGCCGAGGTGGCCGACACAGAGCTCGCTGAACTTCTTGGCGAAGCCCTTGTAGATCTCCCAGTCGCTCTTCGATTGCCATACCGGATCGACCGCGGTCGATAGCGGATGGATGAACGGGTGCATGTCGCTGGTGTTGAGGTCGTTCTTCTCGTACCAGGTCGCGGTGGGCAGGACGATGTCGGAGTAGAGACAGGTCGTGCTCATGCGGAAGTCGAGCGTGACCAGCAGGTCGAGCTTGCCCTCCGGGGCGCGGTCGTGCCAGACGACTTCCGCGGGTTTTGCGTCTTCGCTGCCGAGATCCTTGCCCTGCACGCCGTTGCTCGTTCCGAGCAGGTGTTTCAGGAAGTACTCGTGGCCCTTGCCCGACGAGCCGATGATGTTGGAGCGCCAGACGAACATGTTGCGCGGCCAGTTCTCCGGGTGGTCGGGATCCTCGCAGCTGAGCTTGAGTGTGCCAGCCTGCAAGGACTTGACGGCGTAGTCCTTTGCGTCCATGCCGGCTGCCTGCGCGTCGTGTACCACCTGCATCGGGTTCGTCTGCAGCTGCGGCGCTGAGGGCAGCCAGCCCATGCGCTCGGCACGCACGTTGTAGTCGATCATGCTGCCGCCGTACAGCGCCTTGTCCGCCAGCGGCGACAGCACCTCGTCGACGCCAAGCTTCTCGTAGCGCCACTGGTCGGTGTGGGCGTAGAAGAAGCTGGTGCTGTTCATCTGGCGCGGCGGGCGGATCCAGTCGAGCGCGAACGCGAGCGCGGTCCAGCCGGTCTGCGGCCGCAGCTTCTCCTGGCCGACGTAGTGGGCCCAGCCGCCGCCGCTCTTGCCGATGCAACCGCACAGCATCAGCATGTTGATGACGCCGCGGTAGTTCATGTCACTGTGGTACCAGTGATTCATTCCGGCGCCGATGATCACCATCGAGCGGCCTTCGGTCTTCTCGGCGTTTTCGGCGAACTGGCGAGCGACGGCGATCACCTGGTCGCGCGGCACGCCGGTGATCTGTTCCTGCCACGCCGGCGTGTAGGGTGTGTTGTCGTCGAAGCCGGCGGCGGCCAGTTCCCCGGGCAGACCGCGCGCCACGCCGTACTGGGCGACTTGCAGGTCGAACACCGTCGCGACCAGCGCTTCCCGCTGCTCGCCGGCCTTGCCCAGCGCAATGCGTTGCACCGGTACCGTGCGCACCAGCACGTCGCTTTGTGTGTTGTTCGGGAAGTGCTCGTGATGGATGCCGCCGAAGTAGGGAAAGCCGATTTTCGCGGTCTCGGCGCTCGGCGTTTCGCCTTCCAGCACCGAGAGCTTGAGCTTGACCTGCCGGTCCCCGCGCGCCTCCTTGTCTTCCAGGTTCCATTGACCCGCGTCGGAGCGTCCGTCCGGTCCCCAGCGGAAACCGATCGCGCCTTTGGGCAGGACCACCTTGCCGTCCTCGGCGAAGGCCACGGTTTTCCATTCCGGGTTGTTCGACTGGCCGAGCTTGCCGTTGAAGTCGGAGGCGCGGACATAGCGGTCGGGCACCATCACCTTGTCGCCGGACGGAAGGACATGCTCTTTCAACATCACCAGCATCGGCAGGTCGGTGTAACGGCGCGCGTAGTCGTCGAAGTAGGCCGAGCGCTTGTCGAAATAGAACTCCTTGAGGATCACATGGCCCATCGCCATCGCGACGGCGGCGTCGGTGCCCTGCTTGGGGTGCAGCCAGAGGTCCGAGAGCTTGGCGACTTCGGAGTAGTCAGGCGTGATCGCCACGGTCTTGGTGCCCTTGTAGCGCACCTCGGTGAAGAAGTGG
>JAAOZX010000491.1 GCA_012274225.1 Comamonadaceae bacterium
CAGCACCACGGCCCCCAGCACCGACAGCGCGACGCGCGGCACGTCGGCCACTACCAGGCCGCCCAGCACGATCAGGCTGTCCAGCGCCATCTGCACCTTGCCGGCGCGCCAGCCGAAACGCTCCTGCAGGTACAGCACCAGTACGTTCAGGCCGCCCAGGCTGGCCCGATGCCGGAACAGGATCAGCATGCCGTTGCCGCACAGCAGGCCGCCGAGGATGGCGGCCAGCGGTGGCGACAGGTGCTCGAACGCAAGCCCCATCGGCAACAGGTACGCCAGCAGCGACAGCAAGGCCACCGCCGCGAAGGTCTTGAGGGTGAAGGCCATGCCCATGCGCTTCCAGGCGAGCACGTAGAACGGCAGGTTCACCAGGAAATACGCCGGCGCGAAGTCCATGCCGGTGGCGTAGTGCGCCAGCAGGGCCAGGCCCACGGTGCCGCCGGTGAGCAACCCCGCCTCCTTGAACATCACCACGCCCAGCGCGACGAACAGCGTTCCGGTCACCAGGGCCTGCAGATCTTCATAAGGGCGATGCCGGGCCAGGTCTTCGACCTCGGCGTGCGGGTGGGCGATGGCGGCGGGCGTGGACATGAGTCGCAGCGAAGATACCTTCGGCACGCCAGCGCGTCGTTGACAAAGGTCACTCACACGCCAGGCTCGTACGCGCAGGCGCCCGGCGGCATTGACATGGCCGACATCGGCCGGGCGGTTTCAGCGTGGCGGCAGTGGCCGGGTCAGGTAGACCGCCTCGCGCCCGACGATCACGGACCGGGCCGGCATGAAGATGGTGCAGTGGTCGCAGGGCGCGCGGATCTCGTCCGGCCCGTCGGTCGCGATGAGCTCGCCTTGCGAAAATTCCTCGAAGCCGATCAGCGGGCGCACGAAGCGGAACGCCTCGGTCTTGATCATGCGGGTCTCCAACAGCTCGAAGCGCCGCTGCGGCCCTGGCACAGGCGACGGCGGATCGCGCCGGACGAGGCCGAAGTGCGCCAGGAAGTCCAGCGTCACTTCCACGGCGAGGTCGGCCGTGGCGCGCAGGAAGTGCTGGCCGCATTCGGCCACCAGGGCGACGCCGGCCCCGGTCGCCTCGCCATGCCGGCCGTGCTGGATCACCGGGGTGCCGCTGCCCAGGCCCTTGGGCATGACCAGGTGCACGTCGGGCCGGCCGATCGCCAGCGCAGCCGCCGCATTGCGCTCGAACGCGGGGTAGACCCAGAACGGATGCACCGGCTGCGACGTGGAGTGCAGGTCGAGGATGTGGTCGGCCGCAGCCACCAGCGGCCGCATCGCGCGGGCGCGCCGCAACTCCGGGCTGTCCAGGCTGCCTTCCAGCCATTCGCTGGACCAGACCCGGTTGAAGTTATGCACCAGCTGGCGGCTATCGAACGGCTTTGCCGGGTCGAACGACTCGTAGGCCGCCACGTTGGAAAAGCTCACCGTCAGGGTCCCGATGGCGGGCCGCACCCCGGTGTCCAGCAGGTGCGTGGCCGCCACCATGCCGCAGAACTCGTTGCCATGGGTCAACGCGTTGACCAGCACATGCGGGCCCGGCCGGCCGGAGTCGAAGCGATGCACGTATTCAATGCCGGTATTGCCCTGGCGGTAGGCCGAGAGGTCGCGCGGCATCACTTCCAGGGCGGGTTGCGGCTGGCTCATCGAAAATCCTTTGCGGGTGGAACCCAGCACTGTACCGGAGTGAAACGTGACCGCGTTTTCTGCCGTAACATCGCCATACTTTTTACCCGACGATGGAGGCGCTCATGGCCAAAGGCGATCAACGCAGCAACAAGATGGCGAAGAAACCCAAAAAGGACACTGCGGCCCCGAAGCCGCCGTCCACCTCGGACCGGCCCACGCCGCCGATGACGGCGGTGATCCCGCGCGGCAAGGAAAAAAACAAATAACCGGTCGCCAGCCTATGCCAAGGCGCCCGGCCGGAACGCTGGGCGACGTGCGCGCCGCCGTTCGGCTCGTCATCGACGGGGTCCATGGCGTGACCGGCATCGTCGAGGCGATGCACCGGCGCATCGCGCGCGTGGCCCCGCCATGGCGGCCGCTTGCCGAAGGAAACGCGGGCGGCATTCCCGGCCTGGTATACCGCGGCATCCACGGCACCACCCGGCTGGTGGGCCAGGGCCTGGATGCGGCGCTGGCCGGGTTACAGGCCCTGCCGGCCGACAAGTTGCCGGGGCGGCAGGATGCGCTGTCCCGCCCGCGCCGCGACGCGCTGGTCGCAGCGCTCAACGGCGTGGTTGGCGATCACCTGGAGCGCACCGGCAATCCGCTGGCGATCCGCATGCAACTGCTGCGCCGCGACGACCGCTTCGATGCCGCGCAACTGCCGCCACCCGGGCCCGATGTGCTGCTGCTGATCCATGGCCTGTGCATGAACGATCGCCAGTGGACGCGCGCCGGCCACGATCACGGTCAAGCCCTGGCGCAGGCGCTGGGCTTCACGCCGGTGTACGCGCGCTACAACTCGGGCCTGCACATCTCCACCAATGGCCGCGAACTGGCGCTGCAGTTGGAGCAACTGTTGCACGACTGGCCGGTGCCGGTGCAGACCTTGACCATCATCGGCCACAGCATGGGGGGCCTCGTGGCGCGCAGTGCCGTGCACCAGGCCACGCAGGCGGGCATGGCCTGGCCCCGGAAGCTGCGCCGCCTGGTGTTCCTCGGCACACCGCACCACGGCGCCCCGCTGGAGCGCGGCGGCAACTGGCTGCACCAGGGCCTGGGACTCAGTGCCTATGCCGCGCCCCTCACCCGACTGAGCGGGTTGCGCAGTGCCGGCATCACCGACCTGCGCCACGGCAATCTGCTCGGTGCAGAGGGGGCCGACAGCCGATTCGCCGCGCGCGCCGCCCAGGCTGTTCTGCCCTTGCCGGCGGGAGTCGCCTGTTATGCGGTGGGCGGCACGCTGGGACTATCACCGGAAGCCGGCGAAACCGGCACCGCGCACGCCCACGGCCGGCCCGCTGCGGGGCGGTTGCCGGGCCTTGAATGGCTGGGCGACGGGCTGGTGCCGCTGGCCAGCGCGCTGGGCCGCCATGCCAGGCCGACCCGCGACCTGCACATCCCGGCTTCGCAGACATGGACCGGCCGCGGCATTCACCATCTGGACCTGCTCGCCAGCCAGCGGGTGTACCAGCAGTTGCGGCGATGGCTGGCGAACTGACGCGGAGGCACTATGGCTTCAAAGGCAATCTACGGGAGGGAATTCGACGCCGAGCTCGAGCGGGGGCTGGCGCCGGAACAGTTCAAGTACCGCTTCCTGGTGGAGGGCGATTCCTGGATGGACCGAAGTTCGCTGGTCCAGGCCTCGCTGCCGCTGGCGCTGGCCAAGGCCTTCGACGATGCCGGCGAGAGCGCCCTGTTCATCAACCTCTCGATGTTCGGCGACACCATGCGCCACATCAGCGACTGCCTGAACGACGAGTTCCACCAATGGATCACCACGCCGTTCGGCTGGAAGTTCGACGCGCTCCTGTTCAGCGCGGGCGGCAACGACTTCATCGATGCGGCGCGGGACCCCGATCCGGGCCAGGGCATCCTGCGCCTGATCACGCCGGACGCGCCCGCCTTGAGCGGCGACGATTGCTTGCGTCCGGACGCAGTGGGCACGCTGGTGACGGAGTTTCTCGACCCGAATTTCGCCAAGCTGTATGACACGGTGCGCGCCAGCCGGCACGACGACATTCCGATCTTCCTGAACAGCTACGACATCCCGACCGCGCGCAATGCGCCGGCCGTACCCGGCCGCAAGGCGTGGTTGTTCGAGGCCTATCGCAAGAACAACACGCCGCCCGTCTTGCGGCAGGAAGTGACCGAGCGGATCTTCATCGACGTCGAGGCGGCAGTCGAAGGCTGGACTCAGGGGCGCGACAACATCTTTCGGGTGCCCACGGTCGGCACGCTGGAACCCGCCGCGGCGGACTCGCAAGGCAACAGCGGCGACTGGCTCAACGAGATCCATCCCAACCGCGCCGGATGGGCCAAACTGGCGAAAGTTTGGCGCAGCGAAATCCGGAAAGTGCTGCCGCACTGACACACGGCGCTGTCCGACCGGCAATGGCGCGACGCCGGGACCGACGACGGTCGACCGGCCCGTCACATCACGTTCAGCATGATGTCGATGATCAGGTTGTTCTGCTGCTGCACCAGCACGATGTCGTTGCCGATGCGGGCATAGCGGTAACCATATGGCGCCGGCGGTAGTTGCCGGATCACCGGCTGGGGCACCGGGTACACGAAGACGCCGCTCGGAATCGGCTGGCCCACCGCCCAGTTGCGGGCTCGCCCCGGGGGCATGCAGCCGTTGTTCTTCTTCGCCAGGCCCGGCGGGCAGCGATGCCCGTTGCCGTAATGCTGGCTGTAGTACTGATGGACGTAGGCCCGGTGCTGGTCATCGAAGTAGGCGCCCATGGGCACTTCCTTGCGCTCGCGCTTGGCGTCCTGCTTGTGCTGCTTTTCCAACTGCTTGTCGGCCTTCTTCTGGGCCTTCTGTTCCTGCTTTTCCTCGTGCTTGCCGTGGCCCTCCCCGTTGTCCTTGGCGACGGCGGAGCCGGCCAGGAATACCGAGGCGATGGCCAGGGCAAGGATGTGGCGGGAGTTTGTCTTCATGATGGGCTCCGGGTCAGGATGTGAGCCTACTCAACGGTCAGCGCGCAGCCGGCGAAGACAGGCCCCTGTAGGACAAAATCGCGAACGCCCGGCGGCGCCGGAACAAAGTCACGGCTACGGGTGGCGGCCCTGCTGGCCCGTCGCGCCCGCGCTCAGCGGCGAGCCGGCGGCGGACCGCTGCGTCCGGCAATGTGGCGGAACGTGATGCGGCCCTTGGTCAGGTCGTAGGGTGACATCTCCAGCGAGACGTTGTCGCCGGCGATGATGCGGATGTGGTGCTTGCGCATCTTGCCGCCGGTGTAGCAGATGACCTGGTGGCCGTTTTCCAGCGTCACCCGGAAACGCGAGTCGGGCAGCACTTCGTCCACGTGCCCCTTCATCTCGATCAGTTCTTCCTTGGCCATGGTGTGTTCCTCCTGTACTTGCGATTAAGGGGCGGCCAGGGCCGGGCCCTGAGCGGCGGGATTGTGATGGCCGAGCCACCTCATGCCCTCGGCCGTGGCATAGCGCATCGCCGCGATCTGGTCATTGAACAGCCGGGTCAGGCGCAACACGCGATCGTGCGTGCCGCTGCCGGAGCCCGAGCGGATCGAGACGGAGCAGGCGTACCAGCCGTTTTCGAGCATGCGGATCAGCGGCGATACGTGGTATTTGCCAACGGTGATGGTGTCTTGGTGATTCATCGATTCTCAGAAGTCCTGCGGACGCAACGCTGCGGCCGCGATAACGGGAGTCAGGGCTGCGTCATCGGCAAGCCCTCGCATATCGAACCCGCTGGCATGGCCTCGCACGGAGGGCCGGGACTGCGTCTGGAGGATGGGCCGGCTTGCTGGGGCCGGTACCAGGGCGTTGGGATGCCCTGTCAAGACGCGTGCGCAGTGGAAACCTGGCGCGCCTTGGTGGTGTGGAAGTGTTGTTTTGGGCGCGTTCGATGCCTGCGCAATCGAAGCAGGTATTGTACCCGGATTGGCCGATTCCCGCCGGGCCCCGCTGGGGCCAAGCGCAGGACAGCCACGGGCCCGGTCAGACGGCGGCGAGCGCCGGCGCGATGGCCGCCTTGGACAGCTCCAGGCGTTCAGCGGAAATGTATTGTTGGCGGAACGCCTCGAACGGCAGCGCGTCTGCGGCCTCGATGGCTTTCTGGTCCCGCACCGATTGCTGGCTCATCGCCTCGAACCTGGCCTGCTGCCCCGAGCTCAGCGGCAACGCCAGCACCTTGGCTTTGGTCTGCAGCGATTGGGCGCAGCCGAACGCGGTGAACGAATTGCCGAAGTCCTGCGCCATCACGGCCAGCACACGCGCCGAAGGCAACAGGTCGGGCTGGCGCAGCAACGACTGGGCGCCGCGCAAGGCATCGACGAAATCGGTGGTCTGGTGCGTCCCATCCAGCACTGCGGCGATCGGCGCGAACGATGCCAGCAGCTCGTCACCCCATTCGGTGAGCTTGACCCGCTCATTGCCGCGTTCGAGCAGCAGGTCGGGTTCGCGCCCATAGGCCGCGGTCTTGTGCTGGTTGCGACCCAGCGCGGCGATCTCCTGCGGCGTATCGGGCGGGCTGTCGGACAGCAGGCAGTGCAGCAGGAAGATATCAAGGAAGCGCGCGGTCTGCGCGGTGATGCCGATCGGCACGAACGGGTTCAGGTCGAGCAATCGCACTTCGACGTACTCGACACCGCGCTCGCGCAAGGCGTGCAGCGGCCGCTCGCCCAGGCGGATGACGCGCTTGGGACGGATAGTGCCGTAGAACTCGTTCTCGATCTGCAGCAGGCTGGTGGCCAGCTGGTTGTATTCGCCGCCCGGATTCACGATGCCCACCGCCTCGTAGGCCGGATACGGCCGGGTCAGCGCCTCCTGCAACGAGGCCGCGTAGCCCTCCAAGCCGTTGTAGCTGACGGCCAGGCTGGCCTGGGCATCGCTCTGGTACCCCAGGCGCCCCATGCGCAGCGATGTGCCGTGCGGCATGAAGAGCGTGCCCTCGCCGAGCGTCTGCAACTCGTGTTGACGACCGGCCACGAAGCCCGAACACACCGCCGGCGATGCGCCGAACAGGTAGAGCAGCAGGAAGGCGTGACGGCGGAAGTTGCGGATCAGCGCGAAGTACTGCTCGCTGGAAAGCTCCGGCAGCGACCAGTTGTAGTGAATGCCCGAAATCGTCTGCATGCGCCGGCCGTAGCGGTGCGCCAGGCCCATGCGGTAGACGCTCTTGGCCCGACCCACGTTCGACGAACCGTAGCGCCCGATGGGGATGTTCTCGTCAGCCGGCAGATTGCACGGCATGCTGGAGACCCACATCATTTCTTCCCCCAGCGCGCGGTAGGTGAACTGGTGGATCTGCAGCAACTCCTCCAGGCAGCTTTCGGCGGTGGCATGCACGCCGGTGATCAGTTCGAGCTGTGCCTCGCTGTAATCGGTGGTGATGTGCGGATGGGTCAGCGCCGCGCCCAGCGCGTGGGGATGCGGGGTCATGGCCAAGCCACCCTCGGCCGTGGCGCGCAGGCTTTCTTTTTCGATGCCGCGGCGGATCCCCTTCAGGCGCTGGGGCGAAAGGGAGTCGAGGCGCGCCTGCAGGTTGCTCATTTTCGGGAAGCCGTGGTCTCGGGGATGGGGTTGGAAGTTAGCACGGCTGCGGATTTTCTGCATCAGGGCCGGGCAAAGGCGATTTTCGGGGCCAGTGGCAGAATGGCCGCGGTTGAGCAACCAAGCAAGAGGAGACACCATGGCCGTCACCGTCAACATCGACCTGGGCTATCAATTCCAGGTCAAGGCCAAGGCGGCGGAAGTGTTTGACGTGCTGTCGGACGTGCCGACTTCGGTTTCCCATTTTCCCAAGGTCGACAAGCTCACGGATCTGGGAGACGGGGTCTACAAGTGGGAGATGGAAAAGGTCGGCACGGCCCAGGTGAACATCCAGACCGTCTATGCCAGCCGCTACGTCAGCAGCAAGTCCAAGGGCACCGTGGTCTGGACGCCGGTGCCCGACGTCGGTAATTCACTCGTGGGCGGCCATTGGAAGATCAAGGACAACAAGACTTCCACGGCCATCGAGCTCAAGATCGACGGCGAGATCACCTTGCCTTTGCCCGGGCTGATGAAGATGGTGGTGGCGCCGGTGGTGGAAAGTGAATTCGAAAAGCTGGTCGACCAGTACATCGCCAACCTGATCAAGCGCTTCGGCGGCGAAGTCTAACCGCCAGGGTTCAGGGCTTGGCCAGCACGCCAAGCAGCCAGCGGTTGACGTCGGCGATTTCTTCCATGCACACCGAGTGACCCATCGGATACTCGTGCCATTCGACCGCGTAGCCCAGCGCGCGCAGCATCTCGCGCGAGGTCCTGCCGCGCTCGATGTCGACCACCGGGTCCTGCTGCCCATGGGCCATGAAGATGGGCGTCATTGCATTGGCGTCGCTGCGCTCGGTGGCCGTGGTCGCGGCCAGCGGCAGGTAGCCCGACATGCCGACGATGCCGGCCAGGCGCTCGCGATGGCGCAATCCGGTCAGCAAGGCCATTGCGCACCCTTGCGAGAAGCCGGCCAGCACGATGCGGTCGGCGGAGATGCCGCGCTCCTGTTGACGCGCCAGCAGCGCTTCGACGCTGGCAAGCGAACTGCGCAGGCCGGCTTCGTCCTCAAGCCGGACGAGGTCCTGGCCCAGGATGTCGTACCAGGCCCGCATCCGATACCCATTGTTGATGGTCACCGGGATGACCGGCGCGTGCGGAAACACGAACCGTACCGGCCCTACGGCCTTCAGGTCCAGTTCCTGGGTCAAGGGAACGAAGTCATTGCCGTCGGCGCCCAGCCCGTGCAGCACGACGACCGTGGCGACCGGCGACGGCCCGGTTTCAATTTCGATGGTTTCCAGATCAGCCATTACAGTCCTTCGTCACAGGTTGGGCAGCATAGCGGCTCTGCGGCCCCGCGACGCCTGCTCGCCCAACCGTCCGACACGAGGTTGGGGACGCTCTCCTACAGAACCGTAGGCGCCCTGCAGCCACACTGGATGCCACAATGAAGGAGCACCGGCCATGCAAGTCCAAGTCAATACCAGCAACGGCATCGAGAACAAGGAAACCCTGGACCGCTGGGCCGACCAATACCTGAACGAGTCCTTGGCTCACTTTTCCCAGGAGATCACCCGGGTCGAAGTCCAGCTGAGCGACGAGAACAGCGGCAAGAAGGGCGCGGCGGACAAGCGCTGCATGCTGGAAGCGCGGCTCAACGGGCGCGCGCCGCTGGCGGCCAGCCACCATGGCGAAACCCAGGACGAGGCGTTCCGCGGCGCCACCCAGAAGCTCATCCATATGCTCGAGCACAACCTGGGCAAACTCGACCGGCACCAGCACCGCGACCGCGAAACGATCCGCAAGGACTCGTCCGTGATCTAGTGTTCCGCTCGG
>JAAOZX010000492.1 GCA_012274225.1 Comamonadaceae bacterium
CCAGCACGCCTACCGGCTGGCCGCGCCGGTATTGAGCCTGGCCCATGCGATGCGTTCGGGCTCGCCGGTGCTGCAACTGGCTGCGCCGATGATGCGCAAGCTGGCCGAGAAGATGAAGATCAACGTCGGGCTGGCCGTGGCAGATCGCGACGAGATGGTTTACCTGGAGTCCGTGCGCTACAACCGGCGGGTGTCGCTGCGCAACGTCGTGGCCGGCCAGCGGGTCCCGATCGAGTTGACGTCACTGGGGCGGGCCTGGCTGGCCGTGGCGCCCGTCACCCAACGCCGCGTACTCTTCGCGCTCTTCAAGTCGCGCCGTGCGGCGAACTGGCGCGCCCTGGAAAAGGAAATCCTCGAAGCCATCGATGACGTGCGCCAGAGCGGGTTCTGTGCCGCGTCATGGCAACCCGAGGTGGTGGCACTGGCAACGCCGATCGCGGTCGCAGGCCACCCGGTCTATGTATTGAACGTCAGCGTCACCGGCTCCGGCATGCGGGAAGCCACGGAACGCCTGAGCACGCCGCTGCTGCAACTGTCCGGCCGCCTGGGCGACGCGATCAGCGCGCTGTGACCATCAAGGCTGGACCCACTGCTCGCTCGCCTGCCACAGCCGCTGCGCCAGACCGGCGTCACGCGCCACGCGCGACGGCGAGACCGCCTTGCACTTGTCGTAATAGAGGCCGCTTTGCGATGCGCATTCCGGCGACGTGGCGCAGTACAGGCTGGTGGCCGCTCCGTCCTGCGATGACAGCATGAAGGGCTTGATCAGGGGGCCGATCGGCCACGGCAATGCGCGCCAGACGTCGGACGCCACCACGCCGGGGTGCAGCGAATAGGTCGTCACGCCGGTGCCCTGCAGGCGCCGGGCCAGCTCCGACGCGAACAGCACGTTGGACAGCTTGGCCACCGCGTATTCGGGCAGGCCGCTGAGGCTGGTGGTCGGTTGGCGCAGCATGTCGAAAGGAATGCCCTCCTTGGCCTGCCGATGGGCCGTGCTGGCCACCACCACGATGCGGGCCGGGGCCGAAGCTTTCAGCGTGTCGAGCATCAGCGACGTCAGCAGGAAATGGCCGACGTGGCAGACGCCGAAGGCCAGCTCAAACCCGGAGGCGGTGATGCCCTTCTGCCCGGCCAGGCCGGCGTTGTTCACCAGCAGGTGCAGCGGCAGGCCGCGCGCCAGGAAGGCCTGGGCGCATTGCCGCACCGAGGCCAGGTCGCCCAGGTCCAGCGGCAGGAACTCGGCACGGGAGCGCCCTCCGCTCCTGGCGGCGATGTCGGCCAGCACCGGCTGGGTTTTTTCCTCGGAGCGGCAGGCCAGGAAGACCTGGGCACCCTGCAAGGCGAGCTCGGTCGCGGTCACCCGGCCGATGCCGGTGTTGGCACCGGTGACCAGGGCGACCTTGCCGGCAAGAGGAAGATCGGTCCTGCCTTCCTCAACCGACGAGGATGGCATCTCGCCTCAGGCCGTGGCTGGCTGGGCTTGCGGCTTGGTGGCCGTCTTGACCACGCCGAGACGGTCCAGCGCGGCGGACAGGTGGGCCACGGTGCGATCAACGTGGTGCCACTTTTCCAGGCCGAACAGGCCGACGCGGAAGCTCATGAAGTCGGCGCCTTCGTCGCACTGCAGCGGCACGCCCGCGGCGGTCTGCAGGCCTTCGGCCAGGAACTTGCGGCTGGACTGGATCTCCGGGTCGGTGGTGTAGCTCACCACGACGCCGGGCGCCTTGAAGCCGTCGGCGGCGACGCTGGCCAGGCCACGGGACTCGAACAGCGCGCGCACCTTGCGGCCGAGCTCTTCCTGTTCGGCCTTGACCTTGGCGAAGCCGTAGGCCTGGGTTTCCTTCATCGCCGCATCCAGGCGCGTCAGCGCATCGGTGGGCAACGTTGCGTGATAGGCGTGACCGCCGCCTTCGTAGGTCTCCATGATCTGCAGCCATTTCTTCAGGTCGCAGGCGAAGCTGGAGCTGGCGGTGCCGTCGATGGCCTTGCGGGCGTGCTCGCCGAGCATCACCATCGCGCAGCACGGCGAGCTGCTCCAGCCCTTTTGCGGCGCGGAGATCAGCACGTCGACGCCGGTCGCCTTCATGTCCACCCACATCGCACCCGAGGCGATGCAGTCCAGGACGAACAGGCCGCCAACCTCGTGCACCGCATCGGACACGGCCTTCAGGTAGCCATCCGGCAGGATCATTCCCGAGGCCGTTTCCACGTGGGGCGCGAACACTACCGCCGGCTTCTTCTCTCGGATCGCGGCCTGCACTTCGGCGATGGGTGCCGGAATCCAGGGCGCCTGCGGGCCGCTGCCGACGCGGCGGGCTTTCAGCACCGTCGACGAGGCCGGGATCTGGCCCATGTCGAAAATCTGCGTCCAGCGGTAGCTGAACCAGCCGTTGCGCAGCACCAGCACGTCCTTGCCGCCGGCGAACTGGCGCGCGACGGCTTCCATGCCGAACGTCCCGCTGCCGGGAACCAGCGCGACCGAGTGGGCGTTGTAGGCTTGCTTGAGGATGGACGAGATGTCCTTCATGACGCCCTGGAAACTGCGCGACATGTGATTGAGGGCGCGGTCGGTGTAGACCACGGAAAATTCGAGCAGGCCGTCGGGGTCGACGTTGGGCAGCAGTCCGGGCATGGTGTTCTCGCTATCGGGGGGCAAAAAGGGGCAATCAGCTTAGCACGGGGCGGCCACCTTGGCCGGGAAGGACGAGAATTCCCTGATGACCACTCACACTCCAGCCGCCGCAGCACCTTCCACCCACGACACGACCCGGATCGACGACGTCCGCATCCGGGCGGTTCGTCCACTGATCACGCCGGCGCTGCTGCAGGAGTGGTTGCCTACTCATGAGGCCGGCGGCCGGCTGGTCGAGCGCAGCCGGCGCGAGATCTCCCGGGTATTGCACGGCCAGGACGACCGCCTGCTGGCGGTGGTCGGTCCCTGCTCCATTCACGATCACGACGAGGCCCTGGAATACGCGCGCCGGTTGCAGGACGCGGCCGCGGCCCTGGAGCAGGACCTGCTGGTGATCATGCGCGTCTACTTCGAAAAGCCCCGGACCACCGTCGGATGGAAGGGCTACATCAACGACCCGCACATGAACGGAAGCTTTGCCATCAACGAAGGGCTGGAGATGGCTCGCCAGTTGCTGCTGGATGTGCTGGCCCTGGGCATGCCCGTGGCTACCGAATTCCTGGACCTGCTAAGCCCGCAGTTCATCAGCGACCTGGTCAGCTGGGGGGCCATCGGTGCGCGGACCACCGAGAGTCAAAGCCACCGTCAGCTGGCCAGCGGGCTGTCGTGTCCGGTCGGATTCAAGAACGGCACCGACGGGGGAATCAAGATCGCAGCCGACGCGATTCTTGCGGCGCGGGCGGCGCATGCCTTCATGGGCATGACCAAGATGGGCCAGTGCGCGATCTTTGAGACCCGGGGCAACGACGACTGCCACCTGATCCTGCGCGGCGGCAAACACCCCAACTATCGAGAACAGGACGTACAGGCAACCTGTGACATGCTCAAGGCGGCTGGCCTGCGTGAGCAGGTGATGATCGACGTGTCACACGCCAACAGCGGCAAGGACTACCGCAAACAGGTGGAGGTTGCCGCCGAGGTCGCCCGGCAGATTGCGGCCGGTGACCGGCGCATCGTCGGCATCATGATCGAGAGCCATCTGCAGGAAGGGCGGCAGGACATCGTGGCCGGGCAGCCCTTGCGGCGGGGTGTCTCGGTGACCGATGCCTGCATCGGCATGGAACAGACCCTCCCCCTGCTCGAGCGACTGGCCGAAAGCGTTCGCGCGAGACGAAAACCGGCCTGACGTCAGCGCCCGGTGAATTTCGGCGGGCGCTTTTCCACGAAATGCGCCACGCCTTCGCGGAAGTCTTCGGTGTCGAAGCTGCGCAGCATCTCGGCGTTCGCCGAAATCGTGTTTTCCGCCAGCGTCTGGAACGGCGCCTCGTACTGCTGGCGCTTGATCACGGCCATCGAGCGCGGCGAGACGTTGTCGGCCAGGTCACGCGCGTAGGCGTAGGTGGCACCTGAAAGCTCTCCGGCCGGAACAACCTTGTTGACCAGCCCCATCGCCTGGGCTTCCGGCGCCAGCACCTTGCGCGCCGACAGCAACAGATCCAGCGCATTCGCGTGGCCGACGATCCGCGGCAGCATCCAGCCGAGGCCGTGCTCGGCGACGAGGCCGCGGCGGGAGAACGACGTGGTGAAGACGGCGGTGTCGGCGGCGAAGCGCAGGTCGCAGTACAGCGCATGGACCAGCCCGATCCCGGCCGTGGGCCCGTTGAGCATGGCGATCACCGGCTTGGGAATCGCCGGATAGAACGCATAGCGGGTCTGGTAATCCGGTCGGCGGTTCATGTCGAACGGCCGGTTCCAGCTGTCGTCGCGCATTGCGCCGGCGTCGATGTTCTGCAGCACATTCATGTCAGCCCCGGCGCAAAACCCCCGGCCGGCGCCGGTCAGCACGATCACACGCACGCCTTCATCGGCCGCGGCCGCCTCCATTGCCAGCCGCACTTCGCGCTCCATGGTCGCAGTCCAGGCATTCAGGCGCTCCGGCCGGTTCAAGGTGATGGTGGCGACGCGGTGCTCGACGCCATACAGGATGTGCTGGTAGTCCATGGCGCCTCCGGCTGAATCAGATCTTGCTGCCCTTGGCCCGCGCCAGGAAAGCCCGGCTGGCCGGCCGCTCGTGCAATTGCTGGCTCCAGCGCTGCAGCACCTTCTCGATCCGCGGCGCCGCCACGCCCAGTTGGGCCATCGCCACGCCGCCGTTGACCGATTCGCTGTAGTCATGGATCAAGCCGTCCTTCAGCTCGAAGCGGCTCATCCCGTCGATCAGCACGGGCCGGCCGGCGAACTCGGGGAGCTTCGAGGTGAAGGCGGAGAGCGACCAGGCGTAGCCGACGTTGCCGTCGCACACCGGGTCGAACATCTCCCAGCGGTAATCCTGCGCATCGCGGTGGAACAGCCCGGAGATCATGTGCTCGATCTGCGCGCGGCCGGCGTGGTCGCCATAGATGTAGTCGTGATAGATGCCATCCGGGGTGAAGCATTCGGAAAACGCACGGCCGTCGCCGGCCTGGGCCGCGGCCATCAACCGCTGCAGCAGCGCGCTGAATTCCCGGGTGTTCATGGTTTGCCTTTGGGTTGCTGGTTACGCTCCGATTGCTCGGCGGCGAGCCGGTTGGCCGCCTTGAGCTCTTCCGCGTTGCACTCGCGGTAGTAGCTCCGGCTCAGGGCCGTCACGCCCGAGCGTTGCGAACTCCGGGCGGTGCGCAACTCCTCCAGCAGCTCGCCGCAGCGCGGGCTCATGTATTTGAGGAGCGGCGCCACGTCGACGACCAGGGGGATTTCCCCGGCGGCCTTCCCCTCGGCTTCGGTGGCGTACGGATCGGCGCTCTCCGAGCACGGGCGCTCCGAGATGTAGGTGCTGCCGCTCACGGTGCTGCAGCGATGCAGCATCTGCTGGGCCTGGGCGCCCGATACGCCCGAGGCCGCGATGGCCAAGCCCAGCAGGAATCGAAAACTTCTCAAATGCCTCTCCGGTTCATTCCGCGACGGGCTTGCGCCACGCGGGTTCAAGGGGCTGGCTTGACCATCGGCCAGCCCCGCCGCGCCCATTCCGACATGCCGCCACTGACGAAGCGTGCGTGAGCATAGCCGCGCTGGCGCAGCGCGCGCAGCGTGGCGCTGGAGCGATTCTGGGTATTGCAGATCAGATAGACCGGCTTCTTCGGATCGAGCGGAATCTCCCCGACCCGCGTGCTCAACTGGCTCATCGGCAGCAGCCGCGCCCCGGCCGCGACGCCGGTTGCGTGCTCGAACGGCTCACGCACGTCGATCAGAACCACCCGCCCGGCCTCGAGGTCGGCGCGCGCGGTCTCCAGGCTCACGGCATCGGCGTCGCCGTCCGCCCGGCTGCCGGTGGCAAAAGTCAGAGCAGCCAGCAGCAGTGCGGCGCTGAAATGGCGGCGGCCCCGAGACAAAGGGATGGCGGAGGTCATGACAAAAGTATACGCATTGACCGCAGTACCATTGCCCAAGCCCATCTGGCCCACGCCCCATGACCTCCATCCGCATTCCCGGCCGCCGTTTCCTGCATTCGCCCGGTCCGACCCCGATTCCCGACGCCGTGCTGCACGCGATGAGCGTGCAGCCGATGGACCTGGGCGACCCGCGCGTCGACGCCAACATCGCGGCCTGCGAGCAGGGCCTCAAGCGACTGGTGCACACGCGCAGCGCCGACATCTTCATGCACGCGGCCAATGGCCACGGCGCCTGGGAAGCCGTCATCGAAAACCTGACGGCGCCGGGCGAGACCGTGCTGGTGCCCGCCACCGGCCATTTCAGCGAGTCCTGGGCGGTGCAGACCGAGGCGCTGGGCCGCACCGTGGTGCGCACGCCCTGGCGCGAAGGCTGGCCCATGGACATGGCCGCGCTCGAACAGGCCTTGCGCGAGGACAAGGCGCATGCGATCAAGGCCGTTTTTGCGATCCACACTGACACCGCGTCGGGCGTGACCAACGACCTGGCCGCGGTGCACCGCGCCATCGATGCCGCGCGGCATCCGGCGCTGTTCGTGGCTGACGTGGTGTCGACGCTGGCCGCGATTCCGTTCTCGATGGACGAGGTCGGCGTGGACGTGGCCGTGGGCGCATCGCAGAAGGGCCTGATGTGCCCGACCGGGCTGGGATTCGCCGCCGTCAACGCCAGGGCGTTCGCGGTCGCCGAGGGCAACCGTTCGCCGCGCTTCTATTGGGACTGGGTGCGCCGCAAGAACGACCAGTCGTACCGCAAGTTCTGCGGCACGCCGCCGCAGAACCTGTTGCTGGGGCTGGAGGCTGCGCTGGGCCTGATCTTCAGCGAGGGGCTGGAGGCGGTGTGGCGCCGTCATGCGCAGATCGCCCACGCCGTGCAGGCCGCGGTCGAAGGCTGGCGCGAAGGCGGCGCGGTGGACTTTTTCGCCCAGGACCCGGCCACCCGGTCGCATTCGGTCACCACTGTCAAGGTGGAGCCGGGCATCGACATCGAAGCGCTGCGCAACATGGCGCGCGATCGCTTCCAGGTCGCGCTGGCCGGTGGGCTGGGCCCGCAGACCGGCCGCGCCTTCCGCATCGGGCACCTGGGCGACTGCAACCCGGCCATGATCCTTGGCGCGATCGCCGGGGTCGAGGGCGCGCTGATTGCCCTCGGAGTCCCAGTGGGTGATGGCGGCACACGCCGCGCCGTGCAGAGCCTGGCCGGGTAGTCCCGGCCGCCGGCCGTCAGTTACGCGTGCGCTTGCGCGCGGCTGGCGATCAGCTTCAGCAGCTCGCGGTTGAACGCCGGAATGTCGGCCGGCTTGCGGCTGGACACCCAGTTGCGGTCGACCACGACCTGGTCGTCCACCCATTGCGCGCCGGCGTTGCGCAGGTCGTCCTGCAGCGACGGCCAGCTGGTGAGCTTGCGGCCCTGGGCCAAACCGGCCGAGACCAGGAGCCAGGACCCGTGGCAGATCACCGCGACCGGCTTGCCTTCGCGGTCCATCGCCTGCACGAATTTCTGCGCATGGCTGCTCATGCGGATCTGGTCGGCGTTCATCACGCCGCCGGGCAGCAGCACCGCGTCGAAGTCCTTCGGCTCGGCCTCCTCGAGCGTCATCTGCACGTCGAATTTGTCGGCCGGCTGGTCGTGGTGGAAGCCCTGGACCTGGCCGTGGTTCATCGAGATCAGCGTGGTCTTCGCCCCGGCCTCGTCCAGGGCCTTGCGCGGGTCCGTCATTTCGGCCTGCTCGAAGCCGTTCACGGCGAGGATGGCGACCGAAAGGCCGGCGAGCTGTAGCTGGGATTTGTCCATGGTGTATCTCCTTGCGAACCGGTCACCTTAGGGGTCTTGTCACGGCGCGGGTGTAGGCGGGTCGCACGGCGGCGCGTAGGACGTGGCAAGGCTCGGCGGACCTGAATTCGCATCAACCGGCTTCGAACAGATCAACGATTCGTGCCGATAAAGTGTCCGCATCCGAGATCATCAGTTCCGCCGCGGTCACCGGCAAACTGAACCGGCGCGGGCCGGCGCTGCCGGGATTGACGATCAGCGGACCGGACCGCTGCTGAATGACGCGCGGCTGGTGCGAATGGCCGCAGATCACCACCTGGACGTCGGCCGGCGGCATGCGCATCTTCAGCTCCTTCAGATCGTGCAGCACGAAGATCATCACGCCCCCTAGCTTGAGGGTCTGCGTTTCCGGGAACGATGCCGCCCATTCGCCAACGTCGTTGTTGCCGCGCACGGCCGTAAAAGGGGCCAATTGCGCGAGCGCGTCGACGACGCGCTCGCGGCCCAGGTCGCCGGCATGGATGATGTGGTCGCAGCCGCGCAGGAACTGAATCGCTTCCGGCCGCAGCAGGCCATGGGTGTCCGAGATCAATCCGATCCGAAGCATCGACGCAGTGTAGTCACCGTTGAGGAATCGCTGTGCCACGCACGTTCCGCGCTGTCGCGGCGTATGCTGGCGGGCTCGAAATTCGCGCAATGAGCCTCATCGGCAAACTCCCTTGCGACGACGGTGCCGTGCTGTACGGCTGCCCGCCTGCCGCCAGCTCGGCCGCTTCGCGCCGCTGGACCTTGATCGCAGCGATCCTGGGCTCGAGCATGGCCTTCGTCGACGGCACCATCGCCAACGTCGCCCTGCCGGCGATCCAGCGCGATCTCGGCGCCACCGCGTCCCAGGCGCAATGGGTGATCGAGTCGTACGCGATCTTCCTGGCCTCGCTGCTGCTGGTCGGCGGCGCGCTGGGTGACCGGTTCGGCCGGCGCAAGATCTTCCTGGCCGGCGTTGCGCTCTTCACCGTGGCGGCGATCGGCTGCGCGCTTTCGGTCAGCGTCCGGCAGCTGATCGTCGCCCGCGCCGTGCAAGGTGTTGGCGCGGCCCTGCTGGTGCCCGGCAGCCTGGCATTGATCAGCGCGACCTTCCCCAAGGTCGAGCGCGGACAGGCGATCGGCACCTGGTCCGGCTTCAGCGGCATCGCAGCCGCGCTGGGTCCGGTGATCGGCGGCTTCCTGGTCGACAACCTGTCGTGGACCTGGGCTTTCCTGATCAACGTGCCGCTGGGCATCGCCCTGATCGTGCTGAGCCTGGCCAAGGTGCCAGAGAGCCGCAGCCCGCCCGCAGCCGGCGGCCTGGATGTGGCCGGTGCATTGCTGGCGATGACGGGCCTGGCCGGCATCGTGTTCGCCTTGATCGAGGCGCCGGTGCGCGGCTGGACCGCGCCGCTGGTGGCCGGCGCGTCCGTGATCGGATTGCTGGGCCTGGGACTGTTCGCCGTCATCGAAAACCGCAGCCGCGCGCCGATGTTGCCGTTCGGGCTGTTCCGGCAACGCAATTTTTGCGGCGCGAACCTGCTCACCTTGCTGCTGTACGCGGCACTGGGCGGGGGCCTGTATTTCTTTCCGTTGAACCTGATCCAGGTGCAGGGCTACGGCGCGGCAGCTGCGGGGGCCGCGCTGCTGCCGCTCATCGCGATCATGTTCGCGCTGTCGCGCTGGGCGGGCCGGCTGGTCGACCGGTTCGGGGCCCGCACGCCACTGGTCGTCGGTCCCCTGATCGCCGCGGCGGGTTTCGCAGGGTTCGCGCTGCCGTCCATAGGCGGCGCTTACTGGCGGTCGTTCCTGCCGGCCGTGTGCGTGCTGGGCCTGGGGATGGCCGTGACGGTCGCGCCGCTCACCACCACGGTGATGAACTCGGTTGGCACCGACCTGGCCGGCGTCGCATCGGGCATCAACAACGCCGTCTCGCGCGTGGCGGCGGTGCTGGCCATCGCTGTGTTCGGCATCGCCATGAGCGTCGTGTTCGACGCGACCTTGAGCGATCGTCTCGCAGCGCTGCAACTGCCGACAGCTTTGCACGATGCCGTGTGGCAGCAGCGCGAGCGACTGGCCGCCATCGTCGTGCCGCCCGGTGCCGCCGACCCGGCGCGCATCCAGCGGGCGGTCGGCGAAGCCTTTGTCGCGGGCTTTCGCCAGGTGATGCTGGCCTGCGCCGTGCTGGCGTTATTGAGTGCGCTGGGCTCCTGGCTCTTCATCGACGGCAAACCCGAGGCACCGGACCGCCGGGGATAAC